>JAZNDO010000135.1:0-25583 GCA_045588105.1 Christensenellaceae bacterium
GGACGGATTATTTCGCAATTGACGGCGGAAACGGTATTGATATTTCAAATGCAAAATATTTTGAATTTGATTTAAATGCAAACAATTCAACTTCGAATTTTGTGTTGTGGCTTTCAAATTCTGTGGGCGAATATCCTGCAAGAAAGGCTTATAACGCTCTTACCGACGCTCAAAAGGCGTTTGTAACCGAAGACGAGCTTAAGCTTATGGCAGACTGTAAGGCAGCGTTAGACGCTGTTGCAAGAGAAATCGCTCTTGCAGAGCTTTCTTCCAAGATTAACGCCCTTCCTGCTGAGGTAACCGTTGATAACTACGCAGAAGCAAAGGCTGCTATCGAAGAGGCTGAAACGCTTTACGCGTCGCTCAGCGATGAAGAAAAGGCAACTATTACCAATTCAGACGTTTTATTAGCTATTGGCGAGGTTCTCGATACGTTTGAGGCTAATATTGCTTCCGCTCAACCGGTTATAGCTCTTATCGACGAGCTTCCCGCAGAGGTAAACAGAGTAAATTACAATGCAGACCTTGCCGCAGCAATCAACGGAGCAAAGGATGCTTACGACGCTCTTGCTGACGAGGTTAAGATTCACGTTTCTAACGTCGACGCGTTAAACGTAGCGTTAGAGGCTCTCGCAGCTTACGAAGCAACCTTGGTTGAACCTGACTTTGACCCTGATAACCTTGCACAAGATGCAGACAACTGGAGCAGATACGGCAACGTCAACGCTTCTTGCGTAACGTTTGACAATTACGGTATGACTTTACACGGCTCGACCGACCTTCATAAGTCAATGCTTTTAAAGAATAACGTAACCGACGGCTCTACAATCTCCGTAGTATTCGATGCTCAAACAACTACGAGCTGGGGACAATCCTACGTTATGTTCAAAAACAAGGTAAGCGCAGACTTGCTTGACGCAGGCTCGCCTATCGTTGCTACAGACCACGGCGGAGAGGTTGGCGCTCCAAGCGGAACCTGGATGGCGGTAATGTTCGGTAACAGCTCTGCTATGTACTTTACGTACTGTGTAGACGGCGTTCTTACTACCGTTATGGTAACAGACGTTCCGAGCACCGAGTTTAATAAATCACACTTACAAATCACTTATTTAACCATCACTACCGTTGATACCGATACCGGCGTAGAAGTAACTGTTACTTACAGGGCAGAGGGTATTGCAGGTATTACCGGTGAAGAGTATACCTTAACCTTCAACGTAGAAGAAACCGTATTCCACGGCGCAGGCGCAGTTTCCGTAGGTACCTACAACGGCTCACCCGCTGGCGAAAAGGTTATCGTTAAGGAATTCAGAGTAACCAATCCTGACGGCGACGCACTTGTAGCAAGAGACGTTGACGACGGCGTAAACTTTGCAACCGACAGAAAATATTGGAAGGATATCGCAAATCCGGCAGGCTTCGAGTTTACTCCTGACGGCGCTGAATTGTGGGAGGTTAAGACGGGCGGCTTACTCCTTAACCAAAAGGTACAAAGTCAGCAGACCGTAAAGGTAAATATTGACGCAAATCTTACCAGAACCGACAGCTCTTACGGTAACGTATACTTCATTATCAGAAGTAAAGAATCTAAGCTTCTTTTCAACGGCTCGCACTATCCAACCGTATTCGGTGATTATATCGTTCTTGCAGTAGGCGCAGACGGTATTAAAATCTTTGAGTGTGTGAACGGCGAAATGCTCCACGGAGCAAAGCTTCTTCCAAACGGCGTAGTTGAGGGAGGTTACGATTTAAGTGCAGGCACTAACGGTAACGACATTTGGTACATTTACGATAATTATACAAGATTTGAGTTCTATACCGAAGACGTTGACGACGGCGTAGACGTATATATTACCTTATATGCTCCATCGGGCAAGACCTATCGCTTCAATTATTTCTCAGAAAACGCTGACCTTCAAGGCGATTCATACTTCGGTATCGAGTATTTCCTCTTTGCTCCGGGCTCTTCAGACGGCTTATTAACCTTAGAAAGCGTAAGAATTGACGGCGTAACCGAGGGATTCGTACCAAACGTAGACGTCAATGCTCTTAACAGCAGCATGGTATCCGTAGCTTCAACTGCAGTTACGGCTGACAACTTTGATGAAATCGCAGCTGCTTACGCAGAATTTGCTGCAACCTATGAAACCCTTAACTTCGATATGCTCAACAATTTCAATATGAACGCGTTTAACTCAATCAAGGCTAACCTTGAAGCGTTTGAAAATGAAATTGCAAGCGTAGAGGCTGTTATTGCAGCTATAAACGGGCTTCCTACAGACGTAACCGTTGACAATTACGATTCTGCAGCAAGCGCATACGCAAGCGCAAAGGCTCAATACGACGCGCTCTCGGCAAGCGGTAAGGCAAACGTTACCAACAAGGCTAAACTTGAGGCATTGGCAGCAGCTCTTGAGGCTATTGAAATCGACCTTGACGCAGCAGCGGCATTCGACGCTCTCGTAAACGCAATTCCTGAGCTGACCGACGACAATCGCGCAGACGTTGTTGCGGCAATCGAGCTTGCAGAAAGCGCATACGAAGGCTTGACCGAGGCTCAAAAGGCATTGACAACCAAGCACGGTGAGCTCGTTTCAATTCGCGAGTCTTTACCTGAAGAGAATCCTTCCGAAAGTGAAAAGGAAAGCCAAAGCTCGGCTTCAAAGGGATGCTTGGGCGGTATCAGCGGCGTATCCTTCCTTGCTCTTGCGGGATTGGTAGCTATCAAGCGTTTAAGAAAAAGAGGTTAAAATCTCAAGATTTTAAATAAAATCTAAATAAAACGAAAAGTGCGTCGTTTCGGCGCACTTTTCAAAATAAGAGGATTTATGAAAATTTTATCTGTAAAGCCGGAGCGTATTTTAACTGACGATTTGTTGGAATTAAAGTTTAAATTTAATGTAAAGTCAATGGCTGAAACCGATACGGAGGATGGGGACTTTCCTTATCCCGACGAGATATTTTTCGTTAATTTCGGCGAGGTAGGGAAATTTACCTCCAATTACGTTTATCAGTCAAGATTTACCGTTTTCAGAGACGGCAAAGCTATAAAATTCAACGGCTACGCCCCCGATTTTGCGCGTAAATCAAACGTTATTAAAAACAGGCTCGGCAATAGTGATTTTGCCCTTAATACCGAGTATTCCGTTAAGCTTGTCCTATCAAAATATAGGGTGTATATAGACGTCAACGACGGCTTTGCAAGGACCTCTTACGGCAACGGAAGAGATGAGATAACCGACGTTGCTTTTTACGTCAGAAGGGGCAGTGAGGTCGAAGTTTACGACGTCAGCTTAGAGGAAAAGCCCTTGCCCGATTACGCTATAGACGAAACGTTAAAAAGGTTTATAGACGAAGGGCTCGTTACCAATTACAGAGATTATCATATTGCGCAAGACGGAGTGTATTTCGACAGAATATCAATACCGCAGAATTTGGACTGTACGACCAGGAATTCGGGCGCTTATCAAAGCGGCGTTGCAATCGACGTGTATACGGACGCGAGAGAAATTGCCTTGGAATACGAGGTAACGGATATCCCTTGCGAAAAATGGGAGCTTCAGTTTGGTTATTACGTAAACGGCAAGCGTATAATTCGCGATATAAAAACCGTGGAAAAGGATAATGTATATCAAGATACCTTTACTCTTCCAAGCGATAGCCCAAAATATAACAGAATAACGGTGTTTTTCCCTTATTCGGTTTCCTGTGCCGTGAGAAAAATCACGCATACGGATAACGCGCGCTTTAAGCCTGCGGTTAAAAACGGATGGATGTATTTTTACGGAGACAGCATAACGGAGGGCAGCGAGTGCTTTAACCCCTCGTCCGTTTACGTAACGCAGGTTTGTATGGCGTATAACTGCAATTGCTTGGACCAAGCTATTTCGGGCAGAAGCTTTAACGATTATAACGTAAAGGGTGGATATTTCCATCAGCCCGACTACGTGTTTATTGCAAACGGAACAAACCATTTCTGCGCCGGCATGGGCGAAAGGGAAAAGGTTTTTTCAGAGCTTGAAAAAGATATGGAAACCGTTATAAATTCTGCGAAAAAAGAATTTCCGAGAGCTAAGATAATCGCTCTGCTTCCTATATGGAGGTCGGATGAAGAGGGACAAAACTTTTCTCTTTTGCAGACGGTTGAAAAAATGAAGGAGGTTTATTCCCGTTACCCCGAGGTTTCGGTTATAGACTGTCACGGCTTCGTACCGTTTGATTACACTTATTTTTCTTCCGCGGAGCTTGCTATTCATCCAAACTCAAAGGGGCACGACGAGTACGCGAAAAATCTTTTAAAGGCGTTAGAGAAGGTTATAGGTAAGCCTCAGCCTCGCGACGACGCTCTTTTAGCAAGGCTTGCGCTTGAATAAAAACACAAACCAACACAAATACAAATAAAAAATAAGCCGTAGCTTTCTATAGCAACGGCTTATTTTTATCGTTTTGCTGTTTATATGTGTTCGGGCTTATTCCGAAACGCTTTTTAAAAATTCTGCTGAAAACGTAAATTGAAGAGTAGTTCAAATAGTCCGAAATTTCGGTTATAGACATTTTACCCTCGTCTATAAGCTTTTTTGCAAGCTCCAATTTCTTGTTTGAGTAATACGAATAAATCGACTCGTTGAACTTTTGCTTAAATATTCTCGAAATATAAACGTAGTTATAGTTTAAATCGTTGGCTATATCGGTAAGCTTGTTAATTTTAGTAAGGTTACGGTCGATATAGTTCATTATTTTGTAGTACAGATTTTGCTCGCCGCTAATCGTCGGAGATTGATAGGTTTGCGTAAATATTTGCTGATAAATACGGAAAATATCAATCGTGAGAAGCTTCATCGAAAGCTCGAAATATCTGTTGGAATATGGCAAATCTCCCGATTCAAAGGTTGATATCAGCGAAACGAATTTCTCGGCAAACTGGCTTGAGTGATAAATCCGCATTGAGCTTGACAAAGAGAGCATACTGTTATCGAAGAGTATTTTGTGATACTCTGAATTCTTGTCGTAGCTAAACGCCACGTAATAGTATCTGATTGGGTCGATTTTATCCGAAATTATCTCGTGCCTTTCATATGGTAGAGAAATAAAGACGTCGTTTTTCCCAACTTCTTTACATTCGTTTCCGGCAAAAACAAGCCCCTTTCCCGAAATAACGAAGGTCAATTCGAAAAAGTTGTCGTGTATATGAGACTCTACGACGGCGCTGTTGTTGCAATAAATTTCACCAAGCTGATACAAAATCAAATCGTTAAATCTTTTCGGCTCGTTGAAAAAACTGAAATCGTAGAGGTATTTATTGTTGATAAATTGAGAATCCTTCATCTAACACCTCTTTGCCTCACATTTTAACATTTTTTTAATTAAATTTGGCTATGTTTTCCCAACAAGTAAAAAACAGTTAAATAACAAGGTAAAAATGACCAAATTGCAACTGTCGATATAATATTGCAGGTTAAAATTGGTTAAATAACAAGTTAAAAATGACGATTTACTACGTAAACCGTATATTTTATAATATTTTATATAAGACTATGAGAAAGTATTGCTTTCTTTTGCAATATAGGGAGGAAGATGTTGAAAAGTAGAAGGATTGCAAAAATCGTTGCTTTTGTGATTACGGTAATGCTGCTGACGCTTTGCTTATGCGGCTGTGCCTCGGTTGACGTTAAGGTAGACAGAAACGGCACCGGCTCTGCAACTTTGACAATTGCCAAAGCAGAAGGGATTACAGAAGAAGCTATCAGACAAAAATTCGAAGAAATTTCAAAGGGCGTTAAAGATTCTTCCGAGGACCAAGAAAGAATTAAGCTAAAGTCTATTCATCAAACCGATGAGGCCTTTATCGTTAAGCTTTCCTTTAAGAGAATAAATTACGTTAAGGGCTTGGGAGAATTCAGCTATATTAAATCCGCAGATTTTGTAGACGAGCAAAACAGTGTGGAAAAAATCAGCAAGGAGTTTGCCAACGGCATATACAAGCCCATATCCAATTACGGCGACAATAAGTATAAATTTAACAACGGTACGAGACCAAACAAAAAGGTAGCGTTTTTGCCAAAAGACGCTATTTCGGGCGAAACGCTCGACATTGACGAATTCGTTGCAAAGGACGGCATGCTTGCCCAAAATAAAAACGGTATGATGTTTACCTTCTTTATAGCCGATTTTGAAGCTGTAGAGAGCATTACCTTTACGTTTGACGGAAAAATTAAGGCATACGGAAGCGTCAATGCAGAGATTATTGACGATAATACCATAAAAATTACACCCGTAAAGCAAAAGGGTCAGCATACCTATTTTGAAAACGCAACGAGCACCGAGCCCAAAACGGATGAAAAAGACATCAGCGTTTTTGCCGGTTACGTATATTTTGAGCTTGGCTTTAACAAAGCCTTGCTTATTGTGATTTGCGTATCTTGTCTTATTTTGGCAGGGCTTATAGCCTTAGGCTTTACCACGGGGGCTTTTAAAAAAGCCTTAAAGAGCAAAAAATTTAAAATCATAGTTAAAAATTACGATTTGTATTTGATGCTGATTCCCGCAATTATCCTTTTGGTTTTATTCTGTTATATGCCTATGACTGGCGTTATTATGGCGTTTAAAAACTTTAAGGTAACAGACGGAATATGGGGCAGTGAATGGACCGATATGGGTGGTTTTAAGCACTTTGTCGACCTGTTTACCAAATCAAATGCCGATTTCCCCAAGCTCGTCAGGAACACCGTAATTTTGGCAGGCTTGAAATTTGTGTTCGGCTTTGTTTGCGCAATCGTTCTTGCAGTTCTTTTCAGTTACTTAAAGGACGGACTTTTCAAAAAATCGGTGCAGACGATTTCATATTTTCCATACTTTATCTCGTGGGTAGTCGTTTCAAGCATAGTATATCTTTTCCTTGCGACGGCTACGGGCTCGCCAAACGACCCGTCAACGTTTAGCGACCAGGGTATTTTAAACAAGCTGATAATAAGGCTTGGCGGAGAGCCGATTCAATGGTACAGCTCGCCGCAGTATTGGCGAACGGTTTTAACCTTTACCGCAATGTGGAAGACGGTAGGTTATTCAACTATAGTATATCTCGCGGCAATAACGGGTATTAATCCGTCCTTGTACGAGGCGGCTGCAATAGACGGCGCAGGCAGAGGAAAGCAGCTGTGGCACGTAACTATACCGGGACTCTTCCCTGTGCTCGGTATTCAGATAATATTCAGCTTGGGCAACCTCGTTAAAGACGATTTCGACCAGATATACACTCTTACAAACGGCTCTGCGGCCTTGTCTGAAACGACCGAGGTTATAGGTACTATAGTTTATAAGTCGGTCAGCAATCCCAACTCGTACAGCGCGGCGGCCGCGATGGGACTTATGCAGGGCTTGGTAGCCTTGGTATTGGTTCTCGTAAGCAATAAGCTCGTCAAGAAGCTTGGCGTAGACGGTGTGTTCTAAGGGGGTAGGATAATGATTAGGTCTAAAAAAGAAAAGGTTTTTGACGTTTTCAATATCTTCCTTATGATATTGCTTACGCTCATCTTCGTGTTACCCGTGGTTTATATCGTCTCCACTTCGTTTAGCTCAAACGTAGCTATAACAAAGCATGGATACAGCTTGATTATAAGGGAGTTTTCCTTCGATTGGTACAAATTTATCTTCGGAGCGCAGGATTTATTCCTCGGTTCAATGGTAAACTCCGTGTTTATGACTTTTACCGCAACCTTCTTTATGGTTATTACGACGGCGCTTTACGCGTACGCCGTATCAAGAAAACAGCTTCAGTTTAAAAAGTTTTTTATAACTCTTCTCATAATACCTATGCTTTTCGCAGGCGGTACGATACCGTATTATCTTACCATTAACAGCTTAGGTCTTATGAATTCCCAATGGGCGATTATTCTTCCAGGCTCGGTAAACGCTTGGTATATAATACTCGTCAAAAATTATTTCGGAGGCTTGCCCGATTCCCTTTGCGAGGCGGCTCACCTTGAGGGAGCAAGCAACGTGCAAACGCTTTTTAAGGTCGTTTTACCGTTAGGCTTCCCAATAGTTGCAACGGTTATCCTGTATTCTGCCGTAGCGATTTGGAACGACTGGTTCCAGGCAGCCCTCTTTTTAGACAGCGCGCATAAGAGCCTGTGGCCTGTGCAAGCGGTTGTAAGAGAGTTGAATTCCTCGGTTGAAAGTTTGCAGTCGGCAGCCGGCACGGGTGCAGGTCTTGTAAATGCAGAGGGCGTAAAGAGCGCGGCGGTTGTTATTTCAACCTTACCTATAGTTATCGTTTATCCGTTCTTACAAAGATACTTTATAAGCGGTGTTTTAGTAGGCTCGGTTAAAGAATAAAAAATAAAACCATGGAGGTTATGATGAAAAAATTATTAGTTTTATTTTTAGCACTTGTGCTTGCATTGGGTTGCGTAGCGTGCGGTGGGGGAAATAATTCCACATCCACTTCTGAAAAAGAATCGGTATCTACAAAACCGTCTTGGGAGCAAGTAAAGAACGACGCAATCGAGGTTAAGATTTACGTGGACGAAAGTAATATTTACGGCGCGTACGTTGCAGGCAGCGGTGAAAACGCTGTAAAAGAGGCTGTCGAAAAAAAATTCTACGAGGATACCGGCAATGCAATCGACCTTAAAATTATGTATCTTACTCACGACACCTTCAGCAAAGCCTTCGGCGGAGTAATGACTACCGGTCAATGGGACGCTGCGGTATCGTATCTTGGTCAGGCAGGCTTAGAGGAAACCGTTTTAAATCAGAACGTTGCAAGAGATTTAAGCAATCTTTTACTTGAGCACGGCGAAAATATTTATAACGCAATTGACGAGCAGGCTATGTACGCGACTACCACGTACGACGATGAAATAATCGGTATTCCTTCTGTAAATAAATCTAAAATCAAGGGTATTTTGGTCAGAAAGGACTATATGACTCTTGCAGGATATACCGAGGATAAGGCTGAGGCAGAAGCGTCTAACGGCGCGTTGAAGTACTGTCAGACTATCGTCGACTTCACGAATATGCTTCAGGCAATGAAGACTAATATTCCGGAGTGTACTATACCTCTTATCGGTAACAGCTACGATATAGAATTTGCTATTTTGGCAGGCGCTTGCGGCACTGCAGGCTATCAGTATAAATCTGTAAACTACAATCCTGACGGAAGCGTTAAGGAGGTTGTTCCCGGCTGGCTCAGCGAGGGATATCAGGACATGCTTAACTACGAATATGCTTGGAGAAAGGCAGAGCTTTGGGAGGCTGATAACACCATAAGAAACGACAGCCAACGTTTAGCTGATTTCTCTAACGGCAAGGCAGGCGTGTATTGCGTAGACACTAACATTTTAAATCTTATAAACGTAACCAGACAGGTTAACGCTGTTGACCCGAACGCAACGTTTACTATTTTACAGCCGCTTGACGGCGTTGATGAAAACGGCAACGCAATAGAGGGCAGCGGCGCTTACGCAGAGGCTTCAAGAACTACGGACTGTCTTATCATAAATAAAAAGTCTGACAATGCGGAGCTTGTCGTTAAGTATCTTGATTGGATGTATTCGGACGTAGCAAACTACGAGCTTTGCGCGTACGGTATCGAGGGTAAGCACTGGATTGACGCAGGCGACGGCTTCTATACCTATCCCGAGGCTTATAAGGAAATCTATTTGACCTCGCGTCCGTATTCAGGCGTTTTCGCGCTTTTACACAACGATGAATTTGCATACAGACTTTTCGATTCATATACAGAGGAAGAGCTTGGCTGGATTGCAAAGGTAGAAAGCGCAAAGACTATCAAAAACCCAACCGACGGTATGTTGTTCTACAATATGCCTGCTCAGGAGGGCAGTAACTTTACCTTGGCAGAGGCTAACATTTACAGAGATTGCGCTGTTCCTACGTGGAACGGAACCGCAGACCCTGCAATAACTTATCCTCAACAGGTAACCGCATACAGAAATCAAGCCGGCGACTATATCACTTGGCTTACGAGACAGTACAACCTTTATATGCAGGCAAGAGCTTAATTCCTTGCCATATTGTGAATAAGGAGAAAATATGAGAAAATTTAAATTGCTTTTAGTTCTTTTAGTGAGTGTTTTATCTCTTTCGGCTTTCGGCGCTGTTGCTGCGCTTGCCAATGAAGATACTCAGTATACTAAAGAGGTTGCAGAGGAAAATAACCTTGCAACAAACAAATACGATTGGATTACCGATAACGTAGCTTCAGGCTCTGTCGTTATTGACGACGAGGGTATGACCTTTGAGAATTTCAATATGGGCAGCAGCGTTTACGCGTTATATCAGACTGAAACCTTCAGCGAGTTCAAGTATTCAATGTACGCTAATCTTAACTTAACCAGACCTTCAGAGCTTGGTTACGATTATACCCACGATTATTCTAACCTTTATATTTCCTTCCAAATCAATTCTCAGGAGCCTATTGCCGCAACGACCTGTCCTTGGAACGGAAATAAGGCAAATTTCAGCATTTGCTTTGAGAATTTGCAAGGTCATTCAAAGGTTGTTTTATATCTCAACGGTTCTATTATAGGCGACGGAACGAAGAGACAAATCGTTGCCGAGGCTCAGAACGTGGATTGGAACGACGGCGAATACCATTGGTACGAACTTGAGTTCGTAAACGAGGTAAGAGAGGTAGAGGTAAGAGGTCAGATTAAGGAGTACGCAGGCAAAACCGTAAGATTCTATTTTGACGGCGAGCTTTGCTTAGAATATTTCCAAAGAAACGACAGATTCCTTGCTGACGCAATATCAAGCGATTATTTGGATTACAACTTTACGGAAACTAAGGGATACTTGGGCTTCTGGCCAAGCAGCGATTTCCCCGGTGGAATTAACACCGTTGATACAAACTGCTTCGTAAATATTAAGACTATCGAAATCACGTCTTTAGACGACGGAAATGAAACTCCGTACGAAAAGTGTCCGGTTCCGGATTTCCCGATTAATTCAGTAACTTATTCTCCCGATGCAAGCTACGAAACCGAGCTTGATATAGAGATTAAGGTTTCTGACCTTTTCTCCTACGAGGGAGACGGGCAGATTGAATATACCGCAATTTGCAACAACGAAGATTTAGGCGCGTTCCGCAACGGATATTGGGTATGGTGTCCTACTGAGGCAGGCGAGTATATCGTTACGGTTACCGCAACCGTAGGCGACAAATCTGCGACGAACTATTTAATTTTAAACGTTGTAGACGCTGCCGAACCGATTGTACCCGGCGAGCCCGAGTCTGTTGAGCAGGAGGAGTCTAAAAATTCATCGCCAAGCAGCGCAGGCTGTACGGGCGGTATGAGCGGAGTTGCTATACTTTCGCTTTTGGCGGTATCCTCTCTCGCGATTTTAAGAGGTAAAAGGAAATAAAATGAAAAGAAAACCCTTTTTAATGACGATTGCTTTACTTGCAGCATCCATCGTTTCAACGTCTTGCATGGCAACGGGCGATATTCAAAGCGCGAGTGAAAAGCAATCTAACGCTTCGGAGATTGAGTCTTCAAGCGGAAATAAGGAAATTGTCATTACCGACGAGCAAATAAATTCGGGCTATACGCGTTACGACGTAACGACCTCTTTGGCAAGAAAGACCGAGGGCTTCGGAACTCAGTTCGATACCTGTATCGTAGAGGCGGGCAATCGCCTGACAGAAGAGGAGTGGCAAATTCAGGTCGACGCTTTAAAGGAAATGAATCTTCAAAACGTTCGTATGCGTTTCTATCCCGAGATGTATGAGAGGGGCAACGATAACGACGACCCTAACGAGTTTGATTATTACAGCAAGCACGTGGATTTCAATTCTGTTGAAATGAATTACCTTTACAAGCTTTTAGACGTGTTTGAGGAGGAGGGCGTAAAGGTTGACCTCAGCTGGTACGGATGCAGAACTACCTTTGATTCGGCTGACGGCAAATACGACGGAAGCTGGCTTGGCGGTAAATACGGCGAAAACGGCATAAACTCTTGGATGGTTGCTCCTACCTTGACTGACAACCCCGAGGAGGAATATGCAGAATCAATCGTTGCGTGCTTAAAATATCTTTACGAGGTAAAGGGCTATACGTGCGTAAACGAAATAAGTATTTTCCCCGAGCCCGAGGGCGTAGTAGGCTCGGATATCAGCAAGCTCATAAGAATTGCCGATATCGTAAAAGAGAGATTGACGCAAATGGGCTTAAAGGATAGAGTGGTTTTATCCGGCCCTGCCGATTACAACAATAACTCCGAGACGTACGAAAGCCGTTATCTTTCAACGGGAGTATTCGAAAAGGGTACGTCCTCGGTATATCCGTTTAACGTAAACACTCCAAACGACGTAATGCTTGACTTTGCTCAGGGCTACGCCGAGGTTTGCGAAAAGCACGGCATAAGCTGGGGTATCGCTGAATGCGGAACGAATAATTTCCTTACTCCGGTTACAAACAGCGACTCCGAAACCTACGAAAGGGCGTTGTTTATGGCAAAGTTCTTTACGAATATGGTAAACGGCGGATGCACTAATATCAAATATTTCGTATTCAGCGACTGCTACTATGACGGGGCGTTAAATCAGCTTGGACTGTTCAAGTTCAGACACGAGGATTTCAAGGCTAAGCCAGTTTGGTATTCTTGGTCACTTCTTTGCAAGTATACGGATATCGGCAGTGAGGTTTTCCCCGTAACCGTTGATTACGCGCCAAAGTCTGCAGACGACAATATGGCGATTACCGCGCTTAAGCTTCCCGACGGCAGTTGGACTTACGTTGCGGTAAACGATTCATCTTCTGCTAAAAAGATAGCAATCGTAAACGGAAGAGAAGACAGACCTTCGCAAATGAACGTTTTCCGTCTTACAGGGGCGTCGGTTCCCGAGGACGGCGCGTTAAAGGTTATTGATTCGACTACGAGTGTAAACGGCGTTGCGGGCGTTGTGTATTTAACCGTTCCCGCTAACGGATTCTTAGTCGTATCGGATAAACCCGTATAAGGAGATTTTATGAAAAGAATTTTATCTGTTTTACTTGCTCTTGTTCTTTCGCTCAGCTTAGTTGGCTGCGTATCGACAGGTACCGTTCAAAGCGAAAAGCAAAGCGAGTCGGAAAGTCAAAAGCAAAGCACGCCGACTGAAATTGTCGTTGACTCGAATTATTTAAGATACGACGTCGGCACGCCCTTTGATACCACTCTTGACGGTATAGGCGCGCAAATGGACACCGATATCTTTATGCCTTGGAACAATATGACCGAGGAAGACGAGGCTCTTTGGGAGCAGAGAATTGCTGATATGAACATACAGTTCACACGTATTAAATTCTTCCCCGAGTTTAACGAAAGAGCAAACGATAACGCAGACCCCAACACCTTCGACTATAACGGCGAGGGCGTAGACTTTGACAGCGTAGAAATGCAAGCGCTTTACAAAATACTCGATATTTGCGAAAAATACGGTATAAACGTTGACCTCAGCTGGTACGGCTGCTACGTTTGGTTTAACTCCTACGACGGATATAATACCACCGGTACTTGGATGGGATATACCAAAGAGGATATAGGACCTAACAACTGGGTAAGCGCGCCGAAAAAGACAGACAGCTTTGACGGATACGCTGAGTACGCGGAAAATATTTCGGTAACCTTGCAATATCTTACCGACGTTAAAGGCTATACCTGTATTTACGGCTTCAGCGTAATTGCCGAAATGTTCATGTTAGAGGACGGAAACGGCAATGCTATAATAAGCTACGACGCTTACGCAGAATGCTGCAGAGTAGTCGACGAAAGGCTTAAGGCTGACGGAATCAGAGACGAGTTTAAGTTTATCGGTACGTCCAACCAAGGTCACAACTTGAGCTATTTTGAGGAAGAGCAGCAAAAGACCAAGGATTACTTTGATATTATGGGTACGGGTAACTACAACTGGGAATACAACGACCCTATTGAAAGCGTAGAAAATTATTTCCACGATATTTTGGATATAGTTCACGACTTCGGCAAAGAGGGCTGGTACGTTGCGGAATTCTGCCAAGGAAAGCATTTCTTAGACGCGGTTAATAAGACTGATATCGACGATTATACCGCAGGTATGTATATATCAAGATTTGTTCTCGCAGCGTTAAACCAAGGCGTTACTGCGTTTAATCACTATATTTTGGGCGATACGTTCTTTACAAACGCTTATATCCACACTATGGGACTTTGGCAGTACAGAGATATGGATTGGAAGGCTCATCCCGAATTCTATTTCTATGGGCTTATAACCAAGTATTCGGATATCGGAAGTACGGTTTATCCCGTTGAAAGAAATCCTAAAAAGAGCAGAATTGACGACGTTGTAATTTCTGCGCTTAAGCTTCCCGACGGCAGCTGGACTTATTATGTTTCCAATAAGGGCGCAGCTAAAAAGATTGCTATCGTAAACCAGAATTCCGATGCGCCTTCAACGCTTAGCGCTTATAAGATAACGGAGGCAGGTATTCCCGAGGACAGAGCTTGCGTTCTTCCTGAGGCTTATACCGAAATTACTTCTTATAACGGAGTGACCTATATTACAGTTCCTGCAAACGGCTTCGTAGTTCTTTCTAACAAATAAAAGGTGCGAGCCGTGACGATTAAGTCACGGCTCGTAAAAATATTTTATTGCTATGTATAAATTTTCAGATGACGAAAGGCTTATTTTAGACCTTTTAAAAAAATACGCGTTCGGCGTAGTCCAGCCCCCTAAGCACAAGCTTAAATATCATAGCGTAGAGCCGGGGCTTGCCTATTCCAATACCCTTTGGGATTGGGATTCCTATTGGGCTGTCGTGGCTCTCAGCGATACCGTTGAGCTTTTAAAATTCGACGGTGATTTTGATTACGGCTATTACCGTAAGCTTATAAACGAAGCCTCAAAGGGCAACGTTTTAAATTTTTTAGATTATCAGGAAGAAGACGGCTTCGTGCCGATTATGATAAGAGCAGACGTCGAAAACGACGACTACTGCTTAAGGCCAAACGTTCTAAACGCTCACAAGCCCTTTTTGTGTAAAGCGAGCCTGCTTGCCTCTGATTTAAACGGGGACGTAAGCTGGCTTGACCTTTCTAAGCTTTGCAGGCTTATGGACTATTACAGGGCTAACCAATTCGACGAAAAAAGCGGTTTATACTTTTGGCGAAGCGACGTAATGATAGGCGTTGATAACAATCCTACCGTCTTTGGCAGGCCTCAGGATTCGTCAGCCGATATTTTTATCAATTCGTATATGGTAAGCGAGTACGACGCTTTAATCGAATTGCATAAAAGACAGGGTAAGGACGCTTCGGAATACTTAAAAGAAAGAAACGACTTGGTAAACAGCATCAACGGGCTTATGTGGGACGAAAGAGAAAAATTGTATTTTTCTCAGGATATCTTGGTTAAGACCAATGAGACTGAAATTTTTAATAAAGGACTTGGCGCTTTTTGGAAAACTTTACCGATAAAAATTGAATTTTTTTGTTGCTATTTACCGTTGACTTGTGGTATAGTATCCAAGGAGAGAGCAAGCGAGGTTGTCAAGCGCTTAAAAAGCGGTCAAATCCTATGCGACTTTGGCGTAAGAACGCTTGCAAAGGACGAAAGACAGTATAATTTAACACCCTCGGGCAATCCGTCAAACTGGCTTGGCGCGGTGTGGACTATTGCCAATTACGAGATATATCAAGGGCTTGTAAAAAACGGCTATACCGAGGATGCAAGGGATATTTACTCAAAGACAGTTAAAATGCTTGCAGAGGGTATAAAAAGAGACGGAAGCATGTGCGAATCCTACCATCCCGACACGGGCGAGGGAATACTTCACAGGATGTTTTTCAGCTGGAACGTTTTAATCTCTTCAATGATGAAAAATGAAAAGGAAAGAGAGGGACAAAAATGAAAATAGGCGTAATAACCGATTGTATGAAAATGCAGGATTTAGATTCTGCTTTAACTGAGTGTAAAAGATTGGGAGTTTCGGGCGTTCAGATTTACGCAACGCTCGGCGAGTTCAGTCCTCGCGGCTTAACTAAGGAGAAAAAGGAGCATTATAAAGCCCTTTTAAATGAATTGGGCTTAGAGGTCAGCGCACTTTGCGGAGATATGGGCGGCTACGGCTTTGAAATTGCCGAGGACAACCCCGAAAGAATAGAAAAAACCAAAGAAATCATTGATTTGGCGGTAGAATTCGGTGCAAAGGCTGTTACTACTCATATAGGCGTAATTCCAGAGGATAAAAATCATCCGAGGTATAAGGTAATGCTCGACGCACTCACGGAGTGCGGACTTTACGCTAAGGAAAAGGGAATTACCTTAGCAATCGAAACGGGTCCCGAAAAGGCTGTCGTTTTAAACGATTTCGTTGAGGGCACCAAGGGCGGCGTAGGCGTTAACCTTGACCCTGCAAACTTTACTATGGTAACAGGTCAGGATGCCGTAGAGGCAGTTCATATTTTAAAGGGCAAAATAGTTCATACACATCTTAAGGACGGAAGAAGATTAGACCCTAATCAAAATCCCTCCGACGTATACCACGCGTTTGCAATCGGCGGAGTAGAAGCAATTAACGCTTGTAAGGGCTTTATCGAGCTTCCTATCGGCGAAGGCGACGTTGACTGGGTAAATTACTTAAAGGCTCTTAAAGAAATCGGTTACGACGGTTATTTAACTATTGAAAGAGAAGCTGGCGACAAGCCCTTCGACGATATAAAATCTGCATTTAACTTTATAAGCGAGCTTATAAAATAAGGAGAGAATATGGATAAAAAGGTATGTATTGCCGTAATCGGCTGCGGAAGAATTGCAACTAACGGTCATTTCCCTGCTTTCAGAGAGATTTCCGATGTTGTAAGAGTAAAATATGCGTGTGATATTATCGAGTCTAAGGCTCAGGCTAAAAAAGACGAGTTTCCCGATTTGGTTGAAAACGTAATTACCGACTATAAGGTAGCGCTTCAAGACAGCGAGGTAGAGGCGGTATACGTATTAACTCCCAACTACGCCCATTATACTATTACTATGGATGCGTTAAGGGCAGGTAAGCACGTATTCTGCGAAAAGCCTATAACCGTAAATTACGCTCTTTCCTGCGAAATGGCGGAAGAGGCTGAAAAACAGGGTAAAATACTCAATATCGGCGTATGTAACCGCTACAACAAGTCGGTTGAGCTTTTGGAAAAAATGAACAAAGAGGGTAAATTCGGTAATATTTATCACGTTTACTGCTCGTTCAGAAGCTACCGCTGTATCCCCGGTCTTGGCGGCGCGTTTACCAATAAGGCAGAGTCGGGCGGTGGAGTTTTGATTGACTGGGGCGTTCATTTCCTTGACCTTATACTGTATATTTTAGGCGGAGCAAAGCTCAAAACCGTTACCTGCGACGCTTATTGCGAGATGGCAAAGGATATGAAGTCCTATAAATACCTCGGTATGTGGGCAGAGGACACTAAAAACCTTGACGGCGTAAACGACGTCGACGACTTTATTACCGGACATATCCGTACCGATAAGGCTTCTATTTCGTTTAACGGCGCGTGGGCGCAAAATATCGGTCAAGACGAAATGTTTATAGATTTCCTCGGCGATAAGGCGGGCGCAAGGCTTACCTACGGCGGTCACTTTACCTTCTGGGGCACGAGCGACGAGGGTGAGCTTCAAACGGTTACCTACAACTACAATATTCCAAATCAGCTCGCTTGCGAGGACAGGGCGTTTTTAAACGCTGTAAGAACGGGTGAAAAGACTAAAACTCATATCGACAACATTTTGGAATCTGCAAAGCTTTTAGACGCTCTTTACGAATCCGCATCCAAAAAGGAAGAAATTAAAT
The DNA here is from genome assembly GCA_045588105.1 of Christensenellaceae bacterium. Classification (GTDB taxonomy): domain Bacteria; phylum Bacillota; class Clostridia; order Christensenellales; family Borkfalkiaceae; genus UBA10281. Next base: position 17,820 of record JAZNDO010000135.1, read on the forward strand.
TTTAATTATGAAGCTAAAAATGGCAATCATCGGCTTTGGCAATCAAGGTCAATGGCATTATGATAATATCAGCGCGAGAATTCCGGAGATAGAAATCGTCGGCGCGTACGATATTAAAGAGGAAAAATACGAGGCTATGAGCGCCCGCGGCTTAAAGTGCTTTAAAAGCCCCGAGGAAATCTGGCTTTCCTCCGATGTCGAGGCGGTTTTGATTTGCACTCCTAACAATTTCCATAAGGACTACTGCATTTTAGCAATGAGGGCAGGCAAGCACGTCGTTTGCGAAAAGCCGGTTTGTATGAATTTGAGCGAGCTTGATGAGGTTTTAGCCGTCGCCGATCAAACCGGGCTCGTGTTTACCGTTCATCAAAACCGACGTTGGGACGCCGATTACAGAGTCGTTAAAAATATTATCGACAATAAAATTGTAGGCAATCCTTATTTTATTGACTCAAGGCTTTTCGGCTGTAAGGGCTTGCCGGGCGATTGGCGAAGTTGTAAGGCTACGGGCGGTGGAATGCTCTACGACTGGAGCGTTCACCTAATCGACCAAATGATTGATTTGGTTAAAAGTAAGCCTTTAAGCGTATACGTAGAGGCTGTAAAAGTAAGGTTTCCCGAGGTTGACGACTGTAACAGAATTTTAGTAACCTTTGAAAACGGCGTTCACTATCAAATCGTAGTTGACAGCTGGTGTTATATCGGCGAAAACAGATGGCACGTTTGCGGCGACGACGGTACTGCGGTTATTCCTGACTGGGGCGGCACGCACGGTAAGGTTATAAAGGCGAATATAAAAGAAATCGGTTGGGAAGAGGGCTTCGTGTTTACCGCTAACGGAAGGTCAAGCACGATGGCGCCAAGACCGGTAGAGGCGTTGCAGGAATTCGACGCGCCCGTGCCCGATATTCCCGAGTGGGAGGGTTTTTTCCGCAATTTCGCAGACGTTATAAACGGCAAAGCGGATTTAATCGTTTCTCACGAGGAAAGCAGATTGGTTATGAAAATAATCGACGCTTGCTTTAAGTCTGCCGAAGAGGGAGCTGTTGTAAAATTATAAGTTATGAGTGCGATTATCTTAACGGTAATCGCATTTTTTTGCAAAAATTTCAGTTTGCTATTGACTAATATTAAAAAAAAGACTATAATTTAATTGTACTTAGCCAAAAAAATATAGGCTAAGAAAATAAAGGAGAAGGAAAATGAAAAAACTTTTAGCATTACTGTTAGTCGTTTTAATGTTTACGCTTGTTGGCTGTAAAAAGAACGGCGAATCTACCTCTGAAAGCGCTTCAGAACAAGCATCAATCAGTACTCCGGAAAGTACCCCTGCAAGTACGCCTGATAGCACTCCAGAAAGTACGCCTGATAGTGTTCCCGAAAGCACGCCTGATAGTGTTCCCGAAAGCACGCCTTTCGTTATGACGAAGGCTATATGGGACGCAGCTTTTGCTCCTACGTGTGATTTTCAAATGGAATCTACCGCATCTATGGAGATGATGGGATTGCAAATGACTGCAACCTCAATTCAAAGGAAAGTTGGTGACAAGGTATATTTAAAATCGACGACAGAAGTAGCGAGTATGGGTGTGATGAGTGTCTATGAGGAATACTACGCTAAAGACGGCGATTCTTATTACAACTATTACAAGGGTGAAGGTGACGCTTGGTTATATAGAGAGATTCCTGCTGATGACTATAGTATTATGACAGCGCAAAGCGCGCTTGGTTTTGAATTCGAAAGCTTTGCGTACGATGAGGAAAAGGGCGCTTATTATGCAGCAAGAATTGTTGTAGAAGAAGAGGGTGCGTCGCTCGTTATGGAAAATATACACGTATACTTCGAGGGAGATAAGGTTGTTAAGATTACTTTAACTGAGACTGTTGACGAAACTACAATGAGCATTGTTGCAGTATATACTTACGAAGGGTTAACCATTACTATTCCCGAGGCAACTCTTGACCAAAGCGCAGGCGGAAACGGTGCTGAAGAAGGCGGAGCAGCTGAAGGCGGAGAAGAAAAATTTGAATAATAAATAAAGATTATTCTTTATATATCGTTTAAAGAAAATTTAAAAAGCAGAGTGCGATTATCTTAACGGTAATCGCACTTTTGTTTACAATTTGCTTGACCAAAAAAGAGCGTTATATTAAAATATATAATGATAAAGGAGAACGCTATGAAATTTTACGGCTTTCAAAAAATGACTATGCTTGATTTCCCGGGTAGGGTTGCGTGTTTAGTGTTTACGGGCGGATGTAATTTACGCTGTCCGTTTTGTCATAACGCCCTTTTGGTAACTCAAGCAGATAACGTGGTTTACGACGAGGAAGAAATTATAGACTATTTAAAAAAGAGAAGGGGCCTATTAGACGGCGTTTGCGTTTCGGGCGGAGAGCCGCTTTTACAAATTGGGCTTGAGGGCTTTTTAAAAAGGGTAAAGGAGCTTGGCTATCAGGTTAAGCTTGACACAAACGGAACCTTTCCCGCAAGGCTTAAGGGCTTAGTCGAAAAGGGCTTGGTTGACTACGTTGCTATGGATATAAAAAACTGTAAAGAAAAATACCCTGTGACTGTGGGCACGGACAGCTTTGACATGGCTAAGATTGAAGAGAGCGTTGAGTTTCTGCTAAGCGGAAAGGTGGACTACGAATTTAGAACAACTATCGTAGACGGACTTCACGAAACACATGATATAGTGGAAATAGGAAAATGGCTCAAAGGCGCAAAAAAATATTTTTTGCAAAACTTTGTCGATTCGGGTAATTTAATAGGAAGCGGTCTAAAAGCCGTTTCCTTAGATAAACTCAAGGAATTTGCGTCTTTAATGGAAAACAGCGTAGAAAAAATAGCCCTTCGAGGGGTGTAAAATTGATAAAATTATTATAAAAACGGACTAAATTCGTCCGTTTTTTATTTTTAAGAAAAACCACAATATATTGTGTTTTCTCTTGACAAGGCGCAATATATATGGTATACTAACTCTCGCAAAATAAATCCGTAGGAGGAAGAATATGTATAGAGTAGTAAAACGTGACGGCAAAATAGTAGATTTTGATCTTTCAAAAATCAGCGTTGCTATTACGCAGGCATTTGAAGCGTGCGAAAAGCAATATCACAAAGACATTATTGATTTCTTGGTTTTAAAGGTAACCTCTGAATTTGAACCTAAGATTGAAAACGGCAATATTTCGGTAGAAAACATACAAGACAGCGTTGAGTCCGTGCTTATTAAAGCAGGCTACGACGACGTTGCAAAGGCTTATATTATCTACCGTAGACAAAGAGAAAAGATTAGAAACTTATCAAGCACCGTGCTTGACTATAAGGAAATCGTTGACAACTATCTCAAAATCAACGACTGGAGAGTAAAAGAAAACTCTACCGTTACTTATTCGGTAGACGGTCTTATTCTTTCTAACTCGGGCGCAATTACTGCTAACTATTGGCTTTCGGAGGTTTACGACGACGAAATCGCAAACGCTCACAAAAACGCAGATATCCACATTCACGACCTTTCAATGCTTACCGGATACTGCGCAGGCTGGTCTTTAAAGCAGCTTATTCAAGAGGGTCTTGGCGGTGTAACGGGTAAGATTACGTCTTCTCCTGCAAGCCACTTGGCAACCCTTTGTAACCAAATGGTAAACTTCCTTGGTATAATGCAGAACGAGTGGGCAGGCGCGCAGGCTTTCTCTTCTTTTGACACCTATCTTGCTCCGTTTGTAAAAGTAGATAACCTTTCTTATGGCGCAGTTAAAAAGTGCATCGAGTCTTTCATTTACGGTGTAAACACTCCAAGCCGTTGGGGTACTCAGGCTCCGTTCTCCAACATTACCTTAGACTGGGTTGTTCCTCACGACTTAGCAGAGCTTAACTGTATCGTTGGCGGAAAAGAGTTAGACTTTAAATATAAAGACTGTCAAAAAGAAATGGATATGGTAAACAAGGCGTTTATCGAAATCATGATTGAGGGCGACGCTAACGGAAGAGGCTTCCAATATCCGATTCCTACCTATTCAATTACCTCTAACTTTGACTGGAGCGAAACCGAAAATAACAAGTTATTATTCGAAATGACCTCTAAATACGGTACTCCGTATTTCTCAAACTATATCAACAGCGATATGGAGCCGAGCGACGTAAGAAGTATGTGCTGCAGACTTCGTCTTGACCTTCGTGAGCTTCGCAAAAAGTCAGGCGGCTTTTTCGGTAGCGGCGAGAGCACCGGTTCTGTCGGCGTAGTAACCATCAATATGCCGAGAATTGCATATCTTGCAAAGGATGAAAAGGATTTCTACGCTAAGCTTGACAGACTTATGGACATTTCGGCTCGTTCGCTTAAGGTTAAGAGAACGGTTATCACCAAGCTTTTGGAGGAGGGTCTTTACCCATATACCAAGAGATATCTCGGAACCTTCAACAACCACTTCTCAACGATTGGCTTAGTTGGTATGAACGAGGCTTGTCTTAACGCTCAATGGATAAAGGCTGACCTTACCGAAGAGAAGGCTCAAAGCTTTACTAAAGACGTATTGAATCATATGAGAGAAAGACTCTCCGACTATCAGGAGAAGTATGGCGATCTCTACAACTTAGAGGCAACCCCTGCAGAATCAACCTCCTTCCGTCTTGCTAAGCACGACGTTAAGAGATATCCTGACATCATTACCGCAGCTTCTGCTTACGGCGGAACTCCGTATTATACAAACAGCTCACACCTTCCGGTAGGCTATACCGAAGATATCTTTACCGCATTAGAGGTACAGGACGAGCTTCAGACTCTCTACACCTCGGGTACTGTATTCCACGCCTTCCTCGGTGAAAAGCTTCCCGATTGGAAGTCTGCTGCAAACCTCGTTAAGAAGATTGCAGAGAACTTCAAGCTTCCTTATTACACCCTTTCTCCAACCTATTCGGTATGTAAGAATCACGGATATATCCCGGGCGAGGTATTTACCTGTCCCGATTGCGGAGAAAAAACCGAGGTATACAGCCGTATAACCGGTTACTACCGTCCTATCCAAAACTGGAACGACGGTAAGAGTCAGGAATACAGAGACCGTAAGGTTTACAATATCGGCAATTCGGTTCTTAAAAGAGAGGGGTGTGCTGAGTGCGTAAGTGAAGAAGAGGTAACCACCGACAGCAGAAACGCTGTATATCTTTTCACGACGGCAACCTGTCCTAACTGTAAGGTAGCATGCACCTTCCTTGATAAGGCAGGCGTAAAATACGAAAAGCTTCTTGCAAACGAGCACGCTGACCTCGTAGAGGACTTCGGTATTAAGCAAGCTCCTACTCTCGTAGTTGTTGAGGGTGGAAAAACTGCTAAATACGTAGGCGTGTCAGACATTAAAAAATATCTTAACGCATAATGATTTACGATATAATAGTAATTGGCGGAGGGCCTGCAGGTTTAACTGCAGCCCTTTACGCAAAAAGAGCAAATAAAAGCGTATTAATAATTGAAAAAGCAGCCTACGGCGGACAGATTACCTATTCGCCAAAGGTTGAAAATATCCCCGGCTTTATTGAGGTTTCGGGCAACGAATTTGCCGAAAAGCTCGTTGAGCAGGTGGTTGAGCAAGGCGCAGAGCTTGAGTTTTGCGAGGTTTTATCTGTTGAAGACGGCGAGGCAAAAAGGGTAGTAACCGACGGCGGCGTGTTTGAAGGAAAAGCTGTCATTATTGCAACCGGAGCAAAGCACAGAAGACTCAATTTAGAGGGCGAAGAAAGGTTTATCGGCGACGGAATTTCCTTCTGCGCGGTATGCGACGGCGCGTTTTACAAGGACAAGGTCGTGGGCGTAGTCGGCGGCGGAAATTCAGCCCTTCAAGAGGCGCTTTTACTTTCAGATTTGTGCAAAAAGGTATACGTTATTCAAAATTTGGGTAAACTTACGGGTGAAAATAAGCTTCAAGAGCAGTTAAAGACTAAAGCCAACGTTGAGATTATTCTCTCCACCCTCGTTAAAGGCTATTTAGGTAGCGACAAATTCGAGGGAATAGAGGTTGTTTCGGCAGACGGAGAGGAGAGGTCTATTTCTTTAGACGGCCTTTTCGTTGCAATCGGTCTTATTCCGCAAAACGGCATATTCCAAAACGTGCTTGACCTTAACGAATACGGCTACGCAGACTCGGGCGAGGACTGTAAGGCTAAGACGAAGGGAATATTCGTAGCAGGCGACTGCAGAAGCAAAAAAATACGTCAGGTTGCTACGGCGATGGCGGACGGAGCGGTTTCTGCTCTTGCCGCGTGCGATTACGTAGACAGCCTATAAGGAGATAATTATGGAAGTAGTATTAACCGTGGAAAACTTTGAAAACGAGGTTTTAAAAAGCGATATACCCGTTTTGGTAGACTTTTGGGCTACATGGTGCGGTCCTTGCCGTATGATAGCTCCCGTTATTGAGGAGATTGCAAAGGATTACGACGGCAAATTAAAGGTTGGCAAGGTAAACGTTGACGAGCAAGAGGAATTAGCCGTAAGATACGGTATTTCCAGCATCCCAACCTTACTTATTTTCAAAAACGGAGAGGTTGCAAAAAAGACGCTTGGCTATATGCCCAAGGATGCAGTCGTCAAGTTTATCGAAGAGTAATGTATGGCTCTGTCCCATCTCGTGACTGATATTCAAAGTGTTATATACTTCGCAATACCAGTATTTTTACGGCTTTTTGCAATTCCAACGACCAACAAGGTCGCTTCCTTGCAAAAATCTCGAAAAATGCGTCTTGCTTGCATCTAACCCCTTTCATAAAAATCAGTCATACGCTGTGACATAGCTTAATTTGTAATGAAAAAAGCACCCGAAAAGGGTGCTTTTTTAATGCGTAAAATCACTTATATAAAGTCGATTTTTATTATTTTCGACTAACTTAAAATACTGTTTTTGTATTCTCTCGGGGTCATCTGCGTGACCTTTTTAAAAGTCTTGGTAAAGTGGGGCAGAGAATCGAAGCAAAGCAGCTCGGCCGTTTCCGAAAAGCTGCGGTTTTCTCTGATTAATTTCTTGCTTTCCTCAATCTTCATTTCAAGGTAATAATTTATAATAGAATTGCCTGTTTTTTGCTTGAAAGTTTTACAAATAGTAGTCTTTCCGTAGTGTAGCTTCAAGGCTATTTCATCAAGAGAAACTGTGCCGTAAATACTGCCTTGCAAATGCCTTATAATCTCGTCCTCCAAGGAGCTTGAGCCCTCAATTTTAGATATGAAAATTTCTGAGGACGAGGGCTTTGCTGTCTCGGCTCTGATTAGCTTTATCAGCAGCTCCTCCAAATTGATTTTTATAAGCTGCGCGCCCCCGATATTCGCATCCCCCTTCAACTCCAATTTTGATAAATTCGGGTTAAAATCGGGTATTACGAAGGTATGCTTAGCCTCGGTCATAATAGATGAGAGCAAAAACCTTGCCGATTCGGGGACTGTAAAGAGCTTGTCCTTAAAGTAGCTCATCGTTCTCGATTTGCATACGAAGCTTACGATAAAGAGGTTTGCGTCAGCCTTTCCGTCGCCCGTAACGCTGTGAACGGCGTTCGGCTTAATAAAAACGATTTCCCCCTTTTTAAGCAAAAGCTGTCTGTCGTCTACGTTGATTAGAACCTGATTTTTATCGCAGTACATAATTTCCCAAAAGTCGTGCTCCTCGTCGGGGAAAACGTAGCTTTTAAAAAGCTTTTGATAGTGTATTGTAACTATCTCCGAAATAGTCAAAACGTTTGAAATTTTATATTTGTAAAAGATTTTTTCCTGCATAAGG
>JAZNDO010000136.1:0-2577 GCA_045588105.1 Christensenellaceae bacterium
AATGACAATAGGAAGGGTGGAGCGTTACGCTCCCAAAGTCACTGTTTTAATTGCTAAAATTCTCATTACGAAAAGAGGAAAATATATGAAAATAATTGTTGATGCTTACGGTGGAGATAATTCCCCACAAGAAATCGTAAAGGGCGCTGTTGAAGCTCTTGCCGAAAAAGACGGTTTTGATATCGTGTTAGTCGGTAAAGAAGATGGAATAAATTCCGTACTGCAGACTCTTGAATATGACAAAACCAGAGTTTTTGTAGAAAACGCTACCGAGGTTATCGGCTGTGATGAATCTCCTACCGAGGCTATCAGGATTAAAAAGGATTCGTCTATTGTCAAAAGCGTTAAGCTTTTAAAAGAGGATGAAAATGCCGCAGCATTCGTGTCGGCAGGCTCTACGGGCGCGGTGCTTACGGCTTCGGTTATTTTATCGCGCAGAGTAAAGGGTGTTATCCGCCCTGCGCTTGCCCCTCTTCTTCCTAACCTTGCAGGCGGACAGACGATGCTTTTAGACTGCGGCGCAAACGTAGACTGTAAGGCTAATTGGCTCGTTCAGTTTGCCGTTATGGGTACGGTTTATATGAGAGAGGTTTTCGGTATTAAAAATCCTAAGGTTGCCCTTTTGTCAAACGGCACGGAGGACGAAAAGGGATGCGCGCTTACGTTAGAGGCGTTTGCTCTTTTAAAGGAGGATAAGCGCATAAATTTCGTTGGGAATATGGAGGCTCGCGATATTTTATCGGGAGAGTACGACGTAGTCGTTGCAGACGGCTTCAGCGGAAACGTTGCGTTAAAGGCAACCGAGGGCGCGGTAGGCGTGATTCTTGCTAATTTAAAAGCGGAAATCAAAGCTTCAAAGAGCGCGAAAATCGGTTATTTATTTATGAAAAAGGCCTTTAAGAATCTTAAAGGTAAGATAGATTACAACAAGAAAGGCGGAGCAGTTCTTCTCGGTATGGAGAAAACGGTCGTTAAGTCGCACGGCTCGTCCAAGGCAGAGGCGTTTAAAAACGCAGTTTTGCAGGCGTATAACAATTCGGCGCTTAACCTGTCAGGTAAAATAGAGCTTGCTTTGGCCTCTACCGGTGGTGAATAATGATATTTTATATGCACGAGTGTGAGGAAAAGCTCGGCTATTCGTTTAAAGACAAAACGCTGCTTAGACTATGCTTTACTCATCCGTCCTACGCGCACGAGCACGGCGGTGTTAAAAATAACGAGCGATTAGAGTATTTCGGCGATTCTATTTTAGGATTTATCACGGCTGAATATCTGATGCAGAAGTTTCCCAACGCCGACGAGGGGCTTTTAACCGATTATAAGCAGCAGCTCGTTTCCTGTGAGCCGTTGTCAAGGGCAATCGAAAAAAGCGGACTGTACGAGTTTTTAATGTTTGGCGAAGGGGAGAGGAAAAATTCTCCGGAGCATCATCGCTCTGCGATGGAAAACCTTTTCGAGGCAATCGTTGCGGGTATTTACATAGACGGTGGCTTGGAAGAGGCTAAAAAGTTTGTAAAAAGGGTGCTTTTTGCAAAAACCCAGCTCGTGGTGGCGAAAAATAAAAATAAAGCTTTAAGCTGTCGCCCGACCGATTATAAGGGTAAGCTGCAAGAATACGTACAAAAATATAAATTAGGTACGCTTTTATACGTTGAAAAGGAAAGAAAGGGTCCTGACCACGAGCCTATGTTTACTATGGCTGTAACGGTCAACGATAAAGAAATAGCTTTTGCAAAGGGAAGAAAGAAGTCCGACGCCGAAAAAGAGGCTGCTAAAATTGCTCTTGAAAAATTTGAGGGTGAGAAAAAGCGCGTCGCAAAGGTTACGAAGCAAACGGACGGTAAGTCTGCTCAAAAGCAAAAAAGGAGAAAAACAAAGTGAATTTCAAAAAAATTGAGCTTATCGGATTTAAATCTTTTGCCGATAGGCAAGAAATACAATTTGAAAACGGTGTTACCTGTATCGTAGGACCTAACGGCTGCGGTAAGAGTAACGTTTCGGACGCTATAAGGTGGGTTCTCGGCGAGCAGTCGGCAAAGACTCTCCGCGGTTCGTCCATGCAAGACGTTATTTTTAACGGTACGCAGAACAGAAAATCGCTCTCGTACTGTGAGGTTTCGCTCACCTTCGACAACACTAATAAGATATTTAAATCTCTTGAATTCGACGAGGTCGTATTTACGAGAAAGCTTTTCCGTTCGGGTGAAAGCGAGTATTTTATTAATAAAAAGCAGGCGAGACTTCGCGATATAGTAAACCATCTTCACGAATGCGGCGTGAGCAAAGAGGGTTATACGGTAATCGGACAAGGTAAGGTTGCCGAAATTCTCTCTTCTAAGCCCGAGGACAGAAGAACCATATTCGAAGAGGCAGTAGGTATAGCTAAGACCAAGTCGCAAAGGCTTGAAACTATGAGTAAGCTCGATAGGGTAAGAGATAACATTACCCGTATCGTGGATATTACCACCGAGCTCGAGCGCCAAAGAGAGCCTCTCAGAAAGGCTGCGGAAAAGACCAGGGCTGCAAGAGCGCTTGGCGAACAGCTTAAATATCACGAGGTAAACTCGTATTTATATA
>JAZNDO010000137.1:0-23657 GCA_045588105.1 Christensenellaceae bacterium
CTTTTAAACGCTTCCTCGGACGTTGATAAAACCTACGTTGAAGAGGTTTTACCGGGTAAAATGTATTATAATCTTAAGTCTATCGAAAGCTTTGGCTTTTGGAGAGATATAAGAACTATGTTTAGAACGGTCTTTGCTATGCTTGGCAAGGATTATTCAAAGGAAGAAAATAAGACCTAAAAGTCTTAAAAGGAAGTTTTTATGAATATTTGGTATTTTCATCATTATGCAACTCCAAGCAGTATAGCAGGGCTACACAGACCTTTTGAGTTTGGAAAGTATTTTTTAGAAGATGGCAATAAATTGACTGTGTTCACTTCTTCGTTTTTGCATTATGCGGACAAGAATATGATTACGGACGAAAAGGGTTTGTTCATCGAGAAAAATTACGACGGGATAGATACTGTGTTCGTTAAAACGTGCGGCTATGGGTCGGGAGTGAAAAGAGTCCAAAATATGGTGCAGTTTTATTTAAGGTTAAATAAGGTTGCAAAGCAATATTTAAAAACCCACGACAAGCCGGACGTTATAATTGCGTCCAGTCCCCATCCTTTAACGATGATGACCGGACTTAAGGTTGCCAAAAAATTAAAGGTTCCTTGCATATGCGAGGTCAGGGATTTTTGGCCGGAGGTTTTTTTCACTGCGGGAAAGCTTAAGGAAAAAGGTCTTATAGGAAGGGCCTTACTCGCGGGAGAAAGGCGAATCTACAAAAAGAGTGACGCCTTAGTGTTTTTAAAAGAGGGCGACCACACTTATATTGATGAGCATAAGTGGGGAATTGACGACGGCGGTCCTATTGATAAGGCAAAGTGCTATTACATCAATAACGGAGTTGACGTTGAGAAATTTGACGCAAGAAAACAGGAAAATATAATTGTAGACGAGGATTTGGACGGAGATACCTTTAACGTGGTATATTGCGGCGCTATAAGGCCAATAAATAACGTTGGGCTTTTGTTAGATGCGGCTAAGCACGTGGATGAAAACGTAAGAATACTCATCTACGGTAACGGAAGCTGTGTTGACGAATTAAAGGAGAGAATTCAAAACGAAAACTTAACCGCGGTTAAAATGAAGGGATACGTAGAGAACAAATATATTCCGTACATTTTAAGTAAATCAAAGGTGAACGTGTTGAATTATTCTGCTGAAAAATACAATTGGTCGAGAGGAAACAGCTCGAACAAGATGTTTGAATATCTTGCAAGCGGAAAGCCGGTAATATCTACCGTAAAAATGGGTTATGACGTTTTAGAGGCTAATTCGTGCGGCTTATCCACAGAGAAGTGCGATGGCGAAAGCATTGCAAGGCTGATAAACCAAATTAAAGGTCTTCCGCAAGATGAATACGGCGCAATGTGCGAAAACGCAAGAAAGGTATCGTTAGAGTACGATATGCCGGTTCTTGCAAGAAAATATTTGGATACGATAGAAAAAGTTAAACAAAAACATATAAAAGGAGAAAAACATGATTAACGTTATTGGTCTTGGCTACATTGGTCTTCCCACGGCTTTGATGCTCGCCTCTCACGGCGTAGAGGTTGTTGGTACAGATTACAACAAAGAATTGGTTGCAACCTTAAACGCAGGAAGGACTACGTTTAAAGAGAAAGGTCTTGACGAGCTCTTTGCAGAGGCTTTAAAGGGAGGAATTAAGTTTACTGATAAATATCAGGTTACTGACATTTATATTGTTTCAGTTCCCACTCCTTACGATAAATTCAGTAAAAAGGTAGACGCGTGCTACGTAGTGTCTGCAGTTAAATCGGTAATGGAGGTTTGTCCTAAGGGCGCAACCGTCGTTATTGAGTCAACTGTTTCTCCCGGAACGATTGATAAATACGTTCGTCCGGTAATCGAAGAGAACGGCTTTGTAATCGGCAAAGACCTTAATTTAGTTCATGCTCCGGAGCGTATTATTCCCGGTAATATGGTTTACGAGCTTTTGCATAACAACCGTACAATCGGTGCCGACGACAAGGCAATCGGCGAAAAGATAAAGGAGATGTATGCTTCATTCTGTCAAGGGGAAATTGTCGTTACGGATATCAGAACTGCAGAAATGACAAAGGTTGTAGAGAACACCTTCCGCGCAGTAAATATAGCTTTTGCAAACGAGCTTGCTAAAATTTGCCGTCACGACAATATGGACGTGTACGAGATTATTAAAATTTGTAACATGCACCCAAGAGTAAATATTCTTCAACCGGGTCCGGGCGTTGGCGGACACTGTATTTCAGTTGACCCATGGTTCTTGGTAGGTGACTATCCAAGCCTTGCAAAGGTAATCGACGAATCTATGAAGACTAACGACGGAATGCCAGATTTCGTTTTAAACCGTATACACGAAATTATGCAAGAGAGCGGTATAACCGATATTTCAAGAGTCGGACTTTACGGTCTTTCTTATAAGGAAAACGTTGACGACCCAAGAGAATCACCTACTATTCAGCTTCTTGAAAATCAAGCAAGACACCTTGCTCCGCCTATCAAATCTTACGATCCGTATTTTGAAAAGGATATAGTTCCTAATCAATACCACGATTTTGATAAGTTCTTAGAGGATACCGACCTCGTTGTAATTATGGTAAATCATGACCAAATCAAGCAAAATATGGACAAGCTTAAGGGAAAGGTTGTTTTTGATACCCGTAAATGCTGCGATTTGCCGGGAACTCACAGGCTTTAATATTTAAAAGGAGAAAGCTATGAAAAAAGTAATGCTTGTTTTTGGTACAAGACCGGAAGCAATAAAAATGTGTCCGCTTGTAAACGAGTTAAAATCAAGAAAAACGATTGACACAAAGGTGTGTGTAACCGGTCAGCACAGACAAATGCTTGACCAAGTTTTAGACGTGTTTGGTGTTGTTCCTGATTACGATTTATCAATCATGAAAGACAAGCAGACGCTGTTTGATATAACCACGAATATTTTAAACGGGATAAAAGGCGTTTTGGAAATTGAAAAGCCGGACGTTGTTTTAGTTCATGGCGATACTTCTACGACATTTGTTACGGCGCTGGCCTGCTTCTATTTGCAAATTCCTGTTGGACACGTAGAAGCAGGGCTTAGAACTTACGATATTTACAGCCCGTGGCCCGAAGAGTTTAACAGACAAGCCGTATCTATAATAAGCAAGTACAACTTTGCGCCAACCGAACTCAGCAAGAACAATCTTTTAAGAGAAGGTAAGGCTGAAGATAGTATTTACATTACGGGCAATACGGCTATAGACGCGTTAAAGACGACTGTCAGAGCGGAGTATTCTCATCCCGAGCTTGATTGGGCAGAGGGAAGCAGACTTATAATGATTACTGCTCACAGAAGAGAAAATCTTGGCGAGCCAATGCACAATATGTTTAGGGCGATAAGAAGGGTTATGGAAGAGCATCCCGACGTAAAGGCTATTTATCCTATACATATGAATCCCGTTGTCAGACAAGCCGCAGACGAAGAGCTTGGTGGGCTTGATAGGGTGCGTATTATAGAGCCTCTTGAAGTTTTAGATTTCCATAACTTCTTAGCTAAGAGTTATATGATTTTGACTGACTCCGGTGGAATACAAGAAGAAGCTCCGTCTCTTGGTAAGCCCGTTCTCGTTATGAGAGATACGACCGAGCGTCCCGAGGGTATTAAAGCCGGAACGTTAAAGCTTGTAGGAACAGACGAAGAGGTTATTTATAATAACTTCAAGCTCTTGCTTGAGGATAAAAATGCCTACGAGGCTATGGCAAAGGCAAGCAACCCTTACGGAGACGGCTTCGCTTGTAAGCGCATAGCAGATATATTAGAAAAATAATAGAAAGGACTTTTAATGAAGACCGTAGTTTATATAAGGGCGGCCGACGTTTATAATGATTCCAGAGCAACTAAAGAAATAACTGCTTTATCTAAAAATGGGTATAAAGTAGTTGTTTTGGCGTGGAACAGGTCGGGAGTTGCCCAAGAAAAGTGTAAGGAAATTTTTAAGGAATTACAAAACGTTTCATTTGTTTTCTACAATAAACCTTTAAAAAGCGGGATGGGCTTACGAAAAGACGTCTTTAAATTAATTTCTTGGCTTAGATGGACAGCAAAGAGCTTAAAGAAAATCAAAAATGCAGATATCGTTCATTCCTGTGATTTTGAGGGTTCTTTTGGCGTTTATAAAATTTGTAAAAAACGCAAAATTAAGATGGTTTACGATATATTCGATTATTACGTAGACGCACACAGTATTCCTTCTGTGCTTAAAAGCTTTATAGAAAAGAGAGATATCCGTGTAATCAATAACGCAGACGTAACTATTATTTGTAATGAAGAAAGACGCCAGCAAATTGCAAAGGCTACGCCCAAAAGGGTAATAGTTATTCACAATTCGCCAAGTATTGACAAGGTTGAAAAAGATGAAATCACGTATGATTACGCGTACTGCGGAAGCTTGGATTCAGGGCGTTTAGTCGCGGAAATTTTAGATTGCTACGACGAAAACTCCGATTTGAGGATGGTTTTTGCAGGGCATGGAAGCAGTTCTGAAAAGTGCGAAGAGCTTGCGGAAAAGTACGAGAACTTTACTTATTTAGGCTCTATCCCTTACAGTGAGGTATTAAAGGCTGAAAATCAGTCTAAGGTTTTATCGGCAATTTATATTCCGACGATTAGAAATCATAAGCTTTGCGCGCCAAACAAATTTTACGAATCCTTGGCGCTTGGCAAGCCTATTATCGTTTGCGAAGGAACGGGTATAGATAATATCGTTAAAGAAAAACACATAGGCTGCGCAATAAATTATGATGCGAAGGAATTTTACCTTGCTTTGCGTAAGCTTATTAAAAATGAAGAAGAAATGGCTGAGGTGTGTAAAATTTCTCGACAGCTGTATACTGAAAAATACAGCTGGAACATAATGGAAAAGATTTTATTGGATACTTACGCCGAAATTTTGAACTAATTATTAGCAACCTTCAGTCAAGAGGTAAGTTAAAATGAAGAATATTTTATTTGTGGGATTATATCCGAATCCACTTGAAAAATACAGAAATGTTTTTTATCAGAATTTAATATTTGCAATGGCTGATTTAGGTATAAAATGTACGGTAATTTCACCTGTATCTGTCGTTAGACACGGTAGAAAAGTCCGAAATATACCTTTTAAAAAGCAGGATTACACACCCAAGGGCTCGGTGGTTGACGTTTATCACCCAAGGGTGCTGTCTGCATCCGCAAAAAAGATAGGCTCTTTTAATACGGCGATTATATCAGAGAGGCTGTTTGAAAGAGGAGCTTTAAGGCTTGCAAAAAGATTGATAAAAAACGGTGAGCAATTTGATGCCGTTTACGGACATTTCTTCTTGTACGGAGGTTTGGCGGCAATTAAAATAGGAAATAAGTTTAACTTGCCTTCCTTCGTTGCCTTTGGCGAGTGTGATTATGAAAGTCAGGTAAGGGACGTATACGGCGAGCTTAAGAAAAAGGACGTTGACGGACTCGGCGGTGTTGTTGCAGTTTCTTCAAAAAATGCTAACGTATTAAGGAATATGCCTATTTTTGACGGTATTCCTATGATAATAGCCCCTAATTCAGTAGACCACTCCTTATTTTATCCGAGAGATAAAAAAGAGAGCAGACAGCATTTTAATTTACCCGAAGATAAGTTTATAGTCGGTTTTGTCGGTGGATTTATTGAAAGAAAAGGGGATAAAAGATTGTTAGAAGCTGTAGAGCCGTTAGATGACGTTTATCTTGCCTTTGCAGGGAAGGGCGATAATCCTCCGCAGGGCGATAAGGTTTTGTATTGCGATTCGTTAAAGCATGAAGAGGTAGGCGAGTTTTTAAGCGCGGTAGACGTTTTTTGCTTGCCAACGCTTAGCGAGGGCTCGTGTAACGCGATAGTTGAAGCTATGGCGTGTGGGCTGCCGGTGGTTTCCTCTGACCTGCCGTTTAACGACGACGTGTTGACGGAAGAAAATTCCATCAGGGTAGACCCAATGTCTGTAAGTCAGATAAGAGAAGCTATTCGCGAATTAAAGGATAATCAAACTAAGATGATGGCAATAAAGTCGGAATCGTTAAAAAAGGCAAAGGAATTGGATATCGTAAACAGAGCTAATAAGATTTTACTGTTTATGGAAAGAATAGAAAACAATAAAAATTAAAAACAAGAAAGGTAATAAAATGCAAATTGGAAGAAAAAATAAAACAAAAGAAATATTGGATAAATTAACGTTGGTTGTACTTTCAGCGTTTATTTTCTATGTTTTTTGTTTGCAGCACGTAATTTCCGGGTTGGGTTTTCTCTACGTTGGATTAGGCGCGGCTATGTTTCTTCTTTTTTGTGTTCAGTTCAAAAGTGATTTAAGCTTTTATCAAAACGTCTTTTTCGTTGTTTTGTTTTTGCTGGTTTGTTTGATTTCAGCGCTTTTTTCGTCTGCGACCGGCGATTGCTTATATTGGGTAAGTCAATGTGCGCAGTACGTTATTCCGGTGTTGTTGATATATAATTACGTTGGTACTGACAAGGCGAAATTGCGTAACGTAATGGTTGTGATATCAGTTACTGTTTTTGTTTTATGTGTTGCCTTATTAATTTTCGGCAAGCCAAATCATAATAACGTATTAGTGCTTTCAAATTTAAATCCAAATGCATTTTCAAATTTTTTACTTTTAGCGACTATAGCTAATTTGTGGATTTGTACAACTTCAAAATCTAAAAAAACAAGGCTTTTTATTGCTTTGATTATACTTTTTGAATTTGTAGTGCAAGTGCTTTTAGCATCGCGCAGAGGTATGGTAATTGTCTTGTTTGTTATAGGCTCTTATATGTTTGTGTTGCTTATAACAAAATATCAAAACAATTTGTATTTATGGGCTTTGGCAATAGCATCTGTTTTTGTGCTCGGTTTAGTTGTTTTACTCAATTTTGAGCTTATAGCCGAAAAAGTTCCTGTATTGCAAAAATTTACTAATGAATTAGGTAAGCACAGTAACGAAACGCGGCAAGAATACCACACGGCAGCAATGAAGCTTTTTAAAGAAAATCCGATTATCGGCAAAGGCTTAGGCGCGGTTAGCAGAAAAATAGGTATGTACAGCCACTCTTTGTATTATGAAGTGCTTGCTTGTTTAGGTGTTGTTGGCGCAGCAGTTTTACTGTGTCCGCTTTTTATAAATACGGTAAGGTGTTTCGTGGCTTCTAAGCGCACAAAAAGCTTAGAGGACAATATTCTGCTAAAAACAATGGCTTGTCATATAATTGCTTTATTGGCGTCAGGTATTGCCGTCGTATATATTTATGAAATAAGCTTATATATTGAAATTGCTTTAATATGCGCAGCGTGTCACATTTTTACAACTCAAAGGGTAAGTTCCGGAGCTTTGTCAGAAAAAAGCAAATATGCCGAGGCGAACGATTGTCAGTTGCGTAAAGTATAGAAATAAAGTTACTGTTAAGGAAGAAACAAATCAATAAATGGAAGGGAATTTAAACAAAAAGACCACTGTAGCGATGAAATGGTCTGCAATAACCGAGATTTTGGCTAAGCTCATTACACCATTGATAAATATGATATTAGCCAGAATATTAGCTCCGGAGGCCTTTGGCGTTTTAGCAACGGTAACTATGGTAATCTCGTTTGCCGAGGTTTTCGTTGAATCGGGCTTTCAGAAGTTTTTGATACAGCACAACTTTGGGTCAGAAGAAGAGAGTCAAAGGTTTTTCAGCGTTGCATTTTGGGCTAATATAGCATTTTCATCGGTTATATGGGTATTGCTGATTGTTTTTGCCAATCCAATTGCTGCGCTTGCAGGTAACGGAGGTTTAGGTCACTTAATTGCTATATCGGGCATAGCGGTGCCTTTATACGGTATTATCGGTATACAAAACAGCCTTTTAAAGAAAAAATTAGAGTTTAAAGGCTTGTTTTACGTAAGAGTATTTTCTGCGCTCGTGCCTTTATTCGTTACGTTACCGCTTGCTTTATTGGGCTTCGATTATTGGTCGCTGATTATAGGAAATATTGCAGGCGTAGTCGTTCAGTCAGTTTTGTTGATTTTTGTAGGAAAGTTTAAGCCGAAAAAGTATTTTAATTTTAAAGAATTAAGATATATGCTTAAATTTGGAATATGGACTTTTTTAGACGGAATAGCAACTTGGCTGACTGTGTGGGTCGACTCCTTGCTTATAGCCCATTATATGACTGATTATTACTTGGGACTATATAAAAACTCTATTTCTACCATCAATACGGTATTTACTCTAATAACGGCGGCGCTTACTCCGGTATTATTTTCGTCGTTGTCTAAATTGCAGGACGACCAAGAAAAATTCAACGCGTTATTTTCTGCCGTTTATAAAAAGCTGTGTTTGTTTTTGTTTCCAATATGCGTGGGGCTGTTTGCTTATAAAGAGCTTGCTACGTACGTTATGTTTGGCGAGTCGTGGATGGAGGCTGCAAGCATCATAGGCATTATGTCTTTAACAACGGGCATAAGAACTATTTTCGTTAGCCTATACAGCGACGTTTTCAGGGCTAAAGGTAAATTCCATATTCCTCTTATTATGCAGATTGTCGACCTTGTAGTTATTGTTGCTGTATGCTCGTTTGCTGTGCAAGACGGATTTTGGACGTTGGTATATGCCAGAGCTTTTGTAAAATTGGATTTGGTTATACCAAGTATAATATTAGTAAGAGTTGTTTGTAAAATACCGATTCTTAAGATGTTAAAAGATATTTTACCCGTAATTGTTTCAACGGCGAGTATGATAATTTTGATTGTCATACTGCAATCCTTCGGTGCGTCCTACCTATGGGCGTTTGGGTCAATCTTCTTGTGTGCTATCGTGTATTTTGGCGTATTGTTTTTATTTAAAAAAGAAAGAGAGGAGTTGCTTATTCCCGTTTTGAAAAAATTAAAAATAAAACGTTAAAAACCCTTTTATAAGTTTAAACTAATGGTAAAGTGAGCTGAATTATGGATAATAAATACTTAAAAAACTGTAATTTTGTAAAAACGGTTTTGATGCTTATAATTGTATTTTATCACTCAATATTATTTTGGTCCGGAGGGTGGTTTACCGCCAATCCGTCAAAGACGTATACTTGGGTTACGATTCTTACAAAGTGGCTCAACTCCTTTCACATATATGCGTTTGCTTTTGTGTCGGGCTTTATTTTTTATTATTTAAAGCACGAGCTTAATAGATATAACGATACAAAAAAGTTTATAACAAATAAAGTGAACAGGTTACTTGTTCCATATGCGTTTTGCCTTATCGTGTGGGTAATTCCTATTCAATATTTCTTTTTAAGATACGATTTTGGTGTTTTTATAAAGCAATACGTATTAGGAACAAATCCTAATCAGCTATGGTTTTTGCTGATGCTGTTTTGGGTATATCTTATATTTTACTTTTTGTCGGACTTCTTTAAGAATAAACAGTTGGGCGGAGCTATATTGGCGTTGGGCTTTTACGGTGCGGGCATAGTACTTGGTAAATTTATTCCTAACGTGTTTATGATTTGGACAGCGTTTAAATACGTTCCTATTTTCTACTTAGGTTTCAAATTGAAGCAGTATGACGAAAATATTTTGTATAAAGTTCCAACAGCGTTATGGTTAGTCGTTGACGTAGCGTTGTTCGTTGTAAAATTATACCTTCCAAGTGAGGGCGCTATATTTACAGTGATGCATTTAGCATTGGATTTTGCTCTTAATGCGGTCGGAGCATTTATGGCTTTCTTCGTTTTGCAGAAATTGGCCAATTTTATAAATAAGGACAGTAAAACAGTAAAATTTTTATCTCAACATAGCTTTGGGATTTACTTGTTCCACCAACAAGTTATATATTTCGCAATACATTGGTTAAACGGTGTTATAAGCCCTATTGTTATTATGCTGATAAGCATAGTTGTTGCCTTTACGGTTTCGCTTTGTATTACAAATTTAATGCTTAGGTTTAATACAACGAGGCTTTTAATTGGCGAAAAGAAAATTGAAGCCCCAAAACAGACCTAAATAAAGTTTACATATTTTTACAAGAACGTTTAGTTATAAAGACTCAAACAAATAACGAAAAAATTGTGGCAGCAAATATTATAGTTGGCACAATAAAATATAATGCACATTCAGTTGCCATGGAGAAACACTCGTAGGGACTGCAGAGCATATTATTAATTTTAAAAAGAGGTAATATTATGAAAATCGCAGTTGCAGGTACCGGCTTCGTCGGTCTTTCTATGGCAATTTTACTTGCCCAAAACAATCAAGTTACAGCAGTTGATATTATTCCTGAAAAAGTGGATATGATTAATAACAGAAAATCTCCCATAGTCGATAAGGAAATTCAGGAATATTTAGCAACGAAAACATTAAATCTCACGGCGACGACGGACGGTATGTCTGCTTACAAGGACGCAGAAATCGTTGTTATTTCGACCCCGACTAATTATGACCCAAGCAAAAACTATTTTGACACCTCCAGCGTGGAATCTGTTATCGAGCAGGTTATATCAGCTAATCCAAACGCCGTTATGATAATTAAGTCTACCGTGCCCGTTGGATTTACCGAAAATATGAGGACGAGTTTTTGTTGTGACAACATTTTGTTCAGTCCGGAATTTTTGCGTGAAGGGAAGGCATTGTATGACAATCTTTATCCCAGCCGTATTATAGTTGGCGTCCCTGTTAAAAACGTTAGGCTTTATAATATAGCAAAGACTTTTGCTAACCTTCTTCAACAGGGTGCGATAAAGGAAAACATTGAAGTTAGATTTATGAATCCAACCGAGGCTGAGGCTGTTAAACTGTTTGCAAATACTTATCTTGCTTTACGCGTCGCGTTTTTCAATGAGTTAGATACTTACGCTGCTGTAAGGGGATTGGACACTAAATCTATAATTGAGGGTGTAGGTCTTGACCCGAGAATAGGAAATCACTATAACAATCCGTCTTTTGGTTACGGTGGATACTGCTTGCCTAAGGATACGAAGCAGCTGCTTGCTAATTACAACGATGTGCCACAGAATATAATTTCGGCAATAGTTTTGGCAAACGGCACGAGAAAGGACTTTATTGCAGACCAAATTATAGCAAAAAATCCAAAGGTGGTAGGAGTTTACCGCCTGACAATGAAGGCAGGCTCCGACAATTTTAGGCAGTCCTCTATTCAAGGTGTAATGAAGCGTATAAAGGGAAAGGGAATATCCGTTGTGGTTTACGAGCCTACGATGAAGGAGAATAAATATTTTAACAGTCCGGTGATAACTGATTTAAAGCAGTTTAAGGATATGTGTGACGTTATCATAGCAAACCGTTATAATGATGAGATTGAAGACGTGTTAGACAAAGTATATACTAGAGATTTATATTTCAGAGATTAAAAGAGGACAGTGATGAAATCGATAGAAATATTTGAAAAGACTTATAAAAAGCAACCGCAATACACGGCTTTTACTCCGTACAGAGTGTGCCCGATAGGGGCGCACGTTGACCACCAGCTGGGCAAAATTACGGGATTTGCAATTGATAAAGGTATTCATATTGCATACGGACCTAAAGAAAACGGTGTAATTGAGCTTCAATCTGCGCAGTTTGATAAAAGGGCGCAATGGCACGTAGAGTCTACGCCTAAGGTTAAAGAAAACGACTGGGCTGACCATCTTCGCGGAGCAACTATAGCGCTCTATAAAAGATATCCTTTAAGAAGAGGTCTTTGCGCTGTAATTGACGGCGAATTGCCAATTGGCGGACTGTCGTCCTCTGCTGCAGTAATAATCACCTATTTATCGGCGCTTTGCACGATGAATAATATTTCTTTAACTCCCGAAGAATTAATAAATGTATCAAAGGAAGCGGAAAATAAATACGTTGGCGTTTCGTGCGGAAAGCTTGACCAGTCATGTGAGGTGTATTGCAAGAAAGATAACTTGCTGTATATGGATATGTTAGATGATAGCTACGAGCTGATACCGCAGAAGCCGAGTATGAAGCCCTATAAAATAGCAATATTTTTCAGCGGTTTAGAAAGAAGCTTGGCAGGCTCTGCCTTTAACATGCGCGTTGATGAATGCCGCTCTGCAGCCTATGCATTGATGGCTTTTGAGGGTATGGATTACGGCAAGTTTAACGAAACCTATTTAAGAGACGTTCCGTATGAGGTTTATTTAAAGCATAAGGACAAGCTTCCCGATAATTGGCGTAAGCGCGCTGAGCATTATTACTCCGAAATTATACGTGTTGAAAAGGGCGCGGAGGCTTGGAGGAACGGAGATATAGATCTTTATGGCAAATTGTCGTTTGAAAGCGGATATTCTTCTATACACAATTGGGAAACGGGCTCTCCCGAGTTGAAGGCTCTTTACGAGATTATGACTAAAACCGACGGTATATACGGCGGAAGGTTTAGCGGAGCAGGATTTAAAGGCTGTTGTATGGCGCTTATAGACCCCTCTTTTGAGGAGCAAATACTTAAAAACGTTGAGGAGCAGTATTTAAAGGCTTTTCCTGAGCTTAAAGGTAAATATTCTGCTCACGTTTGTAACAGCGCTGATGGGGTGAGTTTATGAAATGTTTAATTTTGGCTGCAGGGTATGCGACAAGGCTGTATCCGTTAACGGAGAATTTTCCAAAATCTTTATTAAAGGTTAGGGATAAAACCATATTAGACCATCTCGTTGACGATATTGATTCTATAGGAGAGGTGGACGAATACGTCGTTATTTCAAATCATAAGTTTTATTCTCATTTCACAGACTGGGCTAAAACAAAGGTTCAAAAAATTACTGTAATTGACGATGGAACAATCTGCAACGAAAACAGACTTGGGGCTGTTAAGGATATTGAGTTTGCTATAAAGAAATTGAAGCTCAGCAGTGATATGCTTGTTATAGCAGGAGATAACGTTTTAGACTTCTCATTAACAAGATTTATATTGTATGCAAAAAACAAAGCAACGTCCTGCGTAATGCGTTACTTTGAAGGGGACAAGGCAAAGCTGTCAAAATCAGGAGTGCTAACCGTTGATGATAACGATAGGATTCTTAAAATGGAAGAAAAGCCTGCTAATCCTCAAAGTAATTGGTGTTGTCCTCCGTTCTACTATTACACGGAAAAAGATTCAATGCTGATTGAAAAGGCAATTAAAAACGGATGCGGAACCGATGCTCCGGGCAGTTATATTGCGTGGCTTTGCCAAAGTAGCGTGGTTCACGCTATGGAAATGCCGGGCAAGAGATATGATATTGGCAATCTTGCAAGCTATGAAGAAGTTCAGAAGAATTATAAAGGAATAATATGTTAAAAAGTAACGTTAATTTAAATGGGAAAACGGTATTTATTACTGGAGCTGCCGGCTTTATAGGGAGTAATCTTGTAAAAGAAATAATGCGTTCGTATTCAGATACACATATAGTTGGGGTAGATAGCCTAAACGATTATTATGACGTTTCTATAAAGGAATACAGACTTAATGAAATTGAGGAGCTTTCAAAAGGCTGTTCTTGTAAATGGACCTTTATAAAGGGAAATATTGCAGATAAACAGCTTATAGACGAGCTTTTTGAAAAGTATACGCCTAACGTGGTTGTAAATTTGGCTGCTCAGGCAGGCGTTAGATACTCTATAACCAATCCCGATGCTTATATAGAATCAAACGTAATAGGCTTTTTCAATATTTTAGAAGCGTGTCGACATTCTTACGACTTGGGTCGTACTGGAGTTGAACATTTAGTTTATGCGTCAAGCTCTTCTGTTTACGGCTCGAATAAAAAGGTTCCGTATTCAACGGATGATAAGGTTGACAATCCCGTTTCGCTTTACGCCGCAACCAAAAAGTCGAACGAATTGATGGCTCATGCATATTCAAAATTGTATAATATCCCTTCAACAGGGCTGCGCTTTTTTACGGTGTACGGACCTGCCGGCAGACCGGATATGGCGTATTTCGGATTTACGAATAAGTTACTTAAGGGTGAAAAAATACAAATATTTAATTACGGTAACTGCAAGCGAGATTTTACCTACGTGGATGATATAGTAGAGGGTATAAAAAGGGTTATGCAATCTGCGCCCATCAGAGAAACCGGGGAAGACGGATTACCTGTTCCTCCTTACCGTGTTTATAATATAGGTAACAGCAATCCCGAAAGTTTGTTGGAGTTCGTTGATATATTACAACAAGAGCTTATAAACGCGGAGGTTCTTCCTAAAGAATACGATTTTGAAAAGCATAAGGAATTAGTTCCTATGCAGGCAGGTGACGTGCCTGTAACTTATGCGGATACTTCTGCTTTAGAGAGGGATTTTGGCTTTAAGCCTTCTACCGGTCTGCGCGAGGGCTTGCGTAATTTTGCAAGATGGTACAAGGATTTTTATAAAGTGTAATCTAAAACCTAAAAATAATTTAAAAAAGAGTGTTAAAACACTTGCAATATTTCATAATATTTGGTATAGTATATAAGCACTTTCGAGTGCGAGTATATGGGAGCATAGCTCAGTTGGGAGAGCATCTGCCTTACAAGCAGGGGGTCACAGGTTCGAGCCCTGTTGTTCCCACCATATATTTGCGGGAATGGCTCAGTGGTAGAGCGTCACCTTGCCAAGGTGAACGTCGCGAGTTCGAATCTCGTTTCCCGCTCCATAATTGGCGCTATAGCCAAGCGGTAAGGCCAAGGTCTGCAAAACCTTCATGCCCCGGTTCAAATCCGGGTGGCGCCTCCACATCCCCGAGGATTTATCCTTGGGGATTACTTTTGGTTCTAAAATAAATGTTGGGATGCAAGAAAAACACCTCAGCATTTGTTTTAAAACCTTTTTGTTTGTTTATAAACTTGCTAAACTTACTATATAATGATATAATAAACGAGACGATTTAATAGGTTACAAGGGTTAAAACTAAGAGTTATTTTGGTAAATATATGGATTACTATTTTATAGTCATAGGCATTTTATCGGTTGACTTAGCAATAGCGATATTGGCTATAGGCAAACCGTTTAAGCTACCGCTTGTAATTGCAAGTGTTGCCGTTCTTTTGGTAAACGCAGCAATCTTGATTTGGGGAGCAAAGACTCCGATTGCCCCTTTTGAATATGCTACGGAAAGCTATATACATACTTTAAACAAGGCAATAGTATTTTTAATATCGACCTATTATTCGGTATTGTGCCTGTCGGCGTACTGTTTGATTTTGCCGCCTAAATACGATTATAAAAAGTCGCCCAAAGTGCGCCTTACCGTTAAAGTTATTGTATCAGCGGTTCTTTTTATTGCCGGGACTATAGGCTTTATTGATGGAATAATAAAGGTAAATATACTTTAATAGCGTTGGGAAAAGTTAAAAAGGAGAAGTATTAAATATGAAGCTTTTTATAAACGATTATCAAGAGGGATGTATTCCAGAAATATTAAAAAAATTACAAGAGTACAACTATAATGCAAACAGTGGATACGGAACGGACGCAGTATGCGAAAGGGCGAGAAATCTAATTAAACAGGCTGTGGGAAGTCAAGCGGTAGACGTCCATTTTGTTTCGGGCGGAACGCTGACGAATAAAATAGTAATCAGCTCGTTTTTAAGACCTTACGAAGGGGTTATTTGCGCAGATACCGCGCATATTGCTGCTCACGAAACGGGCGCGATAGAAAGCGGTGGGCATAAGGCTTTAACCGTTAAAAATAAAGATGGGAAAATTACGCCGAAAGACGTAGAAAAGCTTGTTAAAGAGCATATAGAGGGACTTTCGCGTGAGCATACGGTAAAGCCCGGTATGGTTTATATATCTCAATCTACCGAAATGGGTACCGTTTACACCTTGGAAGAAATGCAGGCTTTAAGTGAGGTCTGCAAAAAGAACGGTCTTACATTTTACATAGACGGAGCGCGTATTTTATATTCGCTTTTCAGTAAATACTGCGATTTCACTTTGGCTGATATTTGTAGTCTTTGCGACATTTTTTATATTGGAGGAACAAAGGCCGGTGCGTTGCTTGGCGAAGCCCTCGTAATAAGTAACGATAGGTTAAAAACTGACTTTAGATACGTGTTAAAGCAAAACGGCGCGCTTATGGCAAAGGGCTTCGTGATGGGCGCAATGTTCGAGGGGCTGTTTGAAAATAACAATTACCAAAAATATTGCAAAAAAGCCGTAGAAAACGCAAACGAAATCCGAGAGGCTTTAACAAAAAAGGGCGTAGAATTTGAAAGTAATGCGTCAGATACTCAAGTGTTTGCAATCTTTAAGAAAGAGCAATATTCAGCTCTTGAAAAGAGCTTTGATTTCGGGGGAGCAGTTTTTAAAGACGGTAAGGCTTACGCAAGAATTTGCACCTCGTGGGCAACGCCTGATGAAAGCGTTGCAGAGCTTATATCCGCAATAGAGAAATTATAAAATTAAAATCCCGTATAAGTCGATTTTCGACCTATACGGGATTTTTTGTTGTAAAAATTACTTGCTTGCAATATTTCTTGCAACGTGTACGCCGCTTGCCGACGCGTGTGAAAGCGAGTGAGTAATACCGCTGCCGTCGCCTATAATATAAAGCCCTTTATGACAGCACTCTAAGTTTTCGTCAACCGAAACCTCCATATTATAGAACTTAACCTCAACGCCGTATAAAAGCGTGTCGTCGTTTGCCATACCGGGCGCAATCTTATCAAGTGCGTAAATCATCTCGATAATTCCGTCTAAAAGGCGTTTTGGCAAAACTAAGCTGAGGTCACCCGGGGTTGCGGACATCGTTGGGGTAGTGAAGGATTCCTCAATTCTCTTGGGGGTGCTTCTTTGACCTCTTATAAGGTCGCCAAAGCGTTGAACCATAACTCCGCCGCCAAGCATATTGCTAAGCTTAGCGATAGATTCGGCGTATCCCGTAGAATCCTTGAAGGGCTCGGAGAAATGCTTTGCAACGAGAAGGGCAAAGTTTGTGTTGCCCGTTTGCTTGGCAGGGTCCTCGTAGCTGTGTCCGTTTACAGTCACTATGCCGTTGGTGTTTTCGCTTACCACCTCGCCCTTAGGGTTCATACAAAACGTTCTTACCTTATCGCCGTATTTTTGGGTACGGTATACTATTTTACTTTCATAAAGCTCGTCGGTAAGGTGAGAGAAGATTTCCGCAGGAATTTCAACTCTTACGCCAATATCAACTCTGTTGGACTGGGTAGGAATATTCATTTCGTTGCAAACCTTTTCCATCCACTTGCTGCCGCTTCTGCCAACCGATACTATGCAGTACTTGCAGGTATACGATTTGTCCTTGCAAATAACGGTATATCCACCGTTTTCGGACTTAACGTGCTCGACTGCGCTGTCAAAGAAAAATTCGACTTTTTCCTTTAAATGATTGTACAGATTTTCTAAAACGACGTAATTTATATCCGTGCCGAGATGTCTGACAGAGGCATCCAAAAGGTGTAAGTCGTTTTGCATACAAATCTTTTTAAACTTGGAGCCTGCGGTAGAGTAGAGCTTAGTGCCCTCTCCGCCAAAACGCATATTTATGTCGTCCACGTAATGCATAAGCTCCATAGATTTTTTCTTGCCGATATATTCGTAGAGAGTGCCTCCAAAATCGTTCGTTATATTATATTTTCCATCCGAAAACGCGCCTGCGCCGCCGAATCCGCTCATAATAGAGCAGTGCTTGCAGTTGATACAAGCCTTGATTTTTTCTCCGTCGATAGGGCATTTGCGCTTATGCAAAGGATTACCTGCTTCGAAAACCGCAATTTTTAAGTCAGGCCTTTTTTCGGTAAGCTCGTATGCGGAAAAAATCCCGCCGGGTCCTGCGCCTATAATAATAACATCGTAATTCATACGTCCTCCAATGTGTTGCAAATTTTTTGCCATACCATATTATATACGTTTTTCCTTTTAATTTCAATATATTTATGAAATTTAATAAAAAATATTTCAAAAGGTGCTTGACATAATAGAAAAATTAAAGTAAAATAAAAGTGAATTTCGTTTGAATGAATACAATTAAGTAAAAATATTTCGTTCAAACGAAGAATAATAATAAAAATATTTCGTTCAAACGAAGAGGTTTATATGAATTGGATAACGGTAAAGCAGGCTGCAGAAAAATGGGGCGTAACAACGAGAAGGGTGCAAGAGCTTTGCAAGGATGGAAAAATAAAAGGAGCGGGCAGATGGGAGCGCTCATGGATGATACCTTCGTACGCAGTTTTGCCATCGTCCTCTAAGGGTGAGAGTCCCAATATGCCGATGCCAAAAAAGAGTCCTTTTTTAGATATGACCAACTTATATAACAGCGCAGGGCAGGCTGATGAAATTGCCGGTCTTTTGGTGAATAATCCCGAGGCGCAGGCTCTTTTTGAAGCGCAGATTGCGTACAGAAGAGGAGAGATAGATAAGGTTTACGATAAGGCGAGATATTTCTTAAGCTCAAGGTCGGGCTTTTACGCAATCTTAAGCGGCGGCTTGATTTTGTCACAGGTCGCTATGTGGAGAGGGGACGTAAATCTTTGGTACGAGGCGAAGAGGCATATATTTGACGCTCCTTGCAAAAATGAGAGTGACAGAGAAATCGTATCGCTTGCCTTAGCTATAATCGACAGCTCCGTTTACGATAACAAAGACTATCCCGAGTGGTTTAAAATAGGCAATTTTGAGTGTTTGCCTGCCGATGCTCATCCTGCAACCAAGGTTTACTACGCAAAATATTTATATATGGTTGCCTTTGCAATAGCATCTAAGCAGTTTGAATTAGAGGGTGTGCAGGGCTTAGCGCTTATGAAAATGCTTCCCAATACGGTAGAGCCTATGATATCACAAGCAGTCGTAGACAAAACCGTAATTCCCGAGATTTTTTTAAGGCTGTCGTGCGCGGTTGCTTATCATTACAGCGGAGCAAGAGAAAAGGCGATAGCCCACATAGATAAAGCTATAAGTCTTGCATTGCCGGACGGATTGTACGGTATTTTGGTAGAATACGTAAGGCATTTTGACGATTTGCTTTTAGAGAGAATTTCTTTAGTGGACGAAAACGCATTGCTTATAGTAACTGAGCTGTATAAAACGTACAGCATAGGCTGGGCAAGGCTTAGCGGCGCTGTAAGAAACCGTTTTATAGCGACTAATTTACTCCCGAGAGAAAGAGAGGTTGCAAAATTAGTGGCGTTTGGCTTTACGTCTAAAGAGATTGCAACAATGCTTTACGTTTCGGAGTCAACCGTCAAGCAAACCGTTCAAAAAATTGTCCAAAAAACAGGCGTAAAGGACAGGTCTGAATTTTCGGATATACTCTAAAAGGCACAAGAAAGTAAGTGCGATTTACAGCTCGCTTGATATTGCAAAAATATGATTTATCCCGTATACTGTTAGAGGAAACAGCGTACGGGATATTTTTTGCACAAGGAGAAAAACACGGTGAATAAAGCGCGAGAGGGTGAGCTTTACAAAATAATAAATACGCACGGAGAAGCGTTTGAAATAAGATACGGCTATTACGAGGAATACGAGCGAAGCAGTCCGTACGGCGAGCCGTTGCCGATATATCCCGATTTCAAGGCTAATCCTAAGTATACTAAGGACGGAAAGCCGTTTACGACGCAAATGCAAAGTATCTGCGGACACGGTAGCAGCAAATTCAAAGAGGGCTTTTGCGTTGACTGTAAATTTTTCGAAAAGGGCGAAGATTTAATCGGTGTGTGCTTAAACCAAAGAAATAAAAAACGCGAGTAATGCGCGTATATTATAAAATTGATATTAAAAAGGAGAAAACCTAAATGAAGAAAATTATTATCCTATTACTGACCTTATTGCTCAGCTTATCGCTTTTTGCAGGCTGTAAAAAGAAGGGTGAATCTACCTCGGAATCAACCTCTGCGGTAACTCCTCCCGTTTCTATGTCAACTCCGGAAAGCAAGCCGCAAAGCCAACCGAGCAGCGAGTCTAAAAAACCGCTTGAGAGCGCTTCTCAGAGTCAGAAGGAAAGCCAGTCTGAAAAGGAATCGGCAAGTCAATCTGAAAAAGAGTCTGAAAGCCAACCCGAGAGTCAGCCTGCCGAGCCGACCTTAGCGGAAAAATTGACAGAAGCGCTCTCGGCTCAATTTAACGATGCATCTTCAGTAAAAATAGTAGTAACCTCAATATCCGAATATGCTTCGGAGGGGCACGATAGCTACTGGGACGAAGAAGCAGGAGAAGAAGTTGTCGAAAAATACACCTATGCGTACAGGCAAGAAGGCATTTCCACGATGTATATTTCATTTGGTGATGATGGAAAAATCGACGCGAAAATAGAAAGCGTCTCAACCTATACAGACCTTATAGATGAGTATGATTATACCGAAAGCTCGTTCAGCTATATAATCGACAACGTGGGGTATTACTACGAAGAGGAGATTGATGCGTGGGTTAAGGATTTTGATGTTGCAAAGAATATCGAGGGCATAGTTTCTCTTATAAACGACGTAAAGAACGGCGAGATGGTAAGCAACGAGGAATTGGATGCGTTATTTACCGCTCTCGGCGAGGCAATAAGCGTATCCTTTAATCTTACGGATAAAAGCGTAGAGCTTTCTGTTGACATAAGTCAAACTGTAAAGGATTTCCTTGCAATCTTTAAAGGCGTTGATACCTCAACCAAAACCGTAATCGGGTTATTGGACGACGTCCTTAAGCTCGTAGACGACGGCTTGAGCGTAGAAGCTATTCTCGCAAAGGCAGAAGAGGTATCGGCTCTTACCGTAAATCAGGCGATTGCTGAAATCGACGCTTGGCTTACCGAAAATTATCAGACGACGTTACAGGAAATTTACGGTGATTTAGTTGCAAGAGAGGAGCTGGTTGACGTTATTATCGATTCGATGTCAATGAATTTTGAAACAGACGAAGAAAGAGAAGAGTTCAAGACCCAAATCGTAAGCTTTAATATTGCTAATCAAATTGCAAATATGGGAATTGGCGACCTCACCTTGTTCGAAGTGTATAAGTCTATGAACGGAATCCCAGAAGAGCTTACCGCAACCGAATTCTTTACGGGCATAAAAGATATGCTTTCGGTCGCAATAGATGAATTTGAAGCAATCCCGGCGATTAGATATATGACGTACACCTTTATTGAAATGGCTGAAGAAATACAGGAGATAAAGGTCGTTGCAAATTTGGGCGTAAGCTTTACCAATAGCTTTGCAGTAAACGAATTGTCGTTTGGTTATAAAACGGAAACGAGCTATAAAGGAGAGTCTGATTATTGCGAGGGCTATTACGATACGGGTAGCAATAAAGAAGAAATAAGCTTTGGAATTTCTGAAATATCTGCAAGCCCATTGTCAATAACGCTTCCTGAGGGGGCAAACGTTGTAGATATCTATATTGCAGGATATTATTATAACGATAATGGCGAACTCGATATTGTTAATTACGGCGAAGACGAGGTGTATTTAAGTCTTAATACTACGCACAGTTTGTCTGGTTATAATATGGAATTAAGCGCTCAAATTCCTGTCGATGCATTATTCAGTGACACCGTTACGGTTGCTAAAGAGGACGTTGTAATTTATCTAAACAACGAAGCTACCGATATGGAGCTGGCGGAGGACTTAGTGGTAAAAGTTGACGTGGAAAGCAGTTGGTTTGATACGTTATCAAACATTGACCTTCCGATTGCCGAAGAAACTGTAAAAATGGCATTTGACAGTATTTTAGCAGGTGAGAGCACTTATAAGCTTGGCGATGACGTACCGTTTACACTTTTAAACTTGGTCAGCGAATATGATTCAACCTATAAGATTGGTTTAGCGGAGGATTCTCCTGCAAGCGCGCTTACGGTTATTTGCGAGACGGATTACACTACCGGCGCAATGATTTGTACGGTTAAGGCGGTATTCGTTGACTATGATAAAACGGGAAATCTTAGAGACCCTGAAACTGGCTCGGGATGGTACGGCGCAACCTATGACGAAAATGAGATTCTTGCATACTTAGGCGGAGATATGACCTTCGTTCTTGAGCTTACCGAAGACGGAACGATAGTTTGTTCGGATTTCGTCGAGTTTGATTCTCAATACGTAAAAGCATAAATCAGTCGAGCGGATAAAAACGTATTTGCTCGATTAAAAGCAGAGGAGAAGGCTGATTTAATTACTTAACATACCCAACTGATTTTCTCCCCAATATCAGTAAAAAGAGGCTCGCTAATAAAGAGGTGAGCCTCTTTTATGTCGCAAAAAAGTGATGGACGAAGGGTGGCAAAAAAATATTATTCTTTTGCAAAATAAGAGATATAAATTGCTTGACAACAAAAAAAGCGAGTGGTATAATATGCGAGTAACTTAGGTTACGCTGAAGTGGCGGAACAGGCAGACGCAAGGGACTTAAAATCCCTCGGTAGCGATACCGTACCGGTTCGATTCCGGTCTCCAGCACCAAAAAAGACACCAACCTTTCGGTTAGGTGTCTTTTTTTTGTGTTGGAGACCTCCCGAACCGCAGGTTCGCCGTTTGCGCGAGTAGATTGAAATATTGTAACACTAATTCGCAAACGCACGAGCAATAATCAAAGTAAAAATAAGCGAGATGATGAGGGTGGCGGGAATAAGAGGGGAGATAGTTTTGCGAGTATTCCGGTCTCCGTATATTTTGGAACCTTTTTATTTAGATTTTAAAATAACAAGTTGTTACACCAACCTTTCGGTTAGGTGTCTTTTTTGTGCCGGAGACCTCCACGAACCGAAGGTTCGCCGTTTGCGCGATAAAATCCGCAGGTTTATTTCCATTGCAAAATTAAATACATGGAACTGAATTTTATAAACGTGTGAAAAAATAAAAAAATTTTTTAAAGTCGCTTGAAAGTTGTTTTTTTGCTATGTTAAAATGTATTTACAAAAGCAAAAGGAGAGACGTCAATGAAAAAAGTAATCGTAATATCATCAACGCCAAGGCGTGGTGGCAACTCAGAAGTTTTAGCCGAAGAATTTGCTCGTGGCGCAGGCGACGCAGGGCACGCCGTTGAAGTTATTGATTTAAGAGATTACCATCTCAATTATTGCGTGGCGTGCTATTCTTGTACCGATAGCGGAAAATGTGTTATAGGCGACGGTATGAACGAAATTGCCGAAAAGCTTTTAGAGGCCGACGTAATCGTGCTTGCAACCCCCGTATATTTTTATTCAATGAGCGGTCAGCTTAAGGTTTTTATTGACAGACTTGTTCCCGTATATACAAAAATCAAATCGGACATCTATATTATCGCAACTCAATGGGATGAAAATGCCGAAGCGATGAAAAAGGTTA
The DNA here is from genome assembly GCA_045588105.1 of Christensenellaceae bacterium. Taxonomy (GTDB): domain Bacteria; phylum Bacillota; class Clostridia; order Christensenellales; family Borkfalkiaceae; genus UBA10281. Next base: position 23,236 of record JAZNDO010000137.1, read on the forward strand.
TTGACGCTATTCGCGGTTGTACCGCAGATTGCTTTGAGGATTGCGAGGAGAAGGGTGTTATTTACGGCGTTGGCTTAAGTGAGGTTGGCGACGTTGAAAAGAAGCCCGAGTTCATGGCAACTGCGTACGAAATGGGTAAGAATTGCTAATCATTATAATATATAAAGGGCGTAGTGAGTCGGTTTTACCACTGCGCTTTTTTATTGCCAATTTCGGCTATAAATAGACGAAATTGGCAAAATTTATATGTAATAAAAAAAATTTTTAAAAAAGTAAAAAAAATGACGAAAAATATTTGACAAACGGAAATTAAAGTGTTAAGATATGCAAGCACTCGTGAGGGGCGACCTAAAAGGGCACGTTAGAAAAGAGCTGAAAAAAAGTTTAAAAAAACTTTGAAAAAGGCGTGAAAAATGCTTGAC
>JAZNDO010000138.1:0-8209 GCA_045588105.1 Christensenellaceae bacterium
TATTGACAACAAGACACGTTTGTGTTAAAATTCAGGAAAATATTTCCAAATTAAACTTGTGCAACATATCTCAAAAAAATGTTACCAATAAATTTGTTCTTTACTGCTCTATGACAAAAGAACGGCAATCAAATAATCAATGAGAAAAGAGATGAAACAATATCTACGCGGTCATCTTCCAGAATACCACCTTGGACGAGCCGCGCCAATCTATAATTCAAGGAGGTATTTTTATTATGCGCTGGGGTAACTGCGCTTCGCTACTCATCAAGAGTAGTGACTATGATTTTACAGCTTAATCGCTACCCAAAAAGGCAAAAAACTGAATAGAAAAACAAAGGCACTTATTGCTTGGTACGCTGCTTTACGCGCATCACGCAATAAGTGCCTTTTTGTATGCCCTGGCGAAAAATGTAGGTTTATGCCTATTCGTGCGCCACCTGAAAGAATTTTGAAATTTAATGTCAAATTTTGAAATCAATCAGGAGGCTAAAATGAAGAAATTAAGCACAAATATCATAACCGAAAACTGCGAAACGAAAAAAATTACAGTCTTTGTAGAGGACGAAACTGCGGCGGCGCTCGCTCATTGTGACGAAGAAATCCGCCACCTTTATATACTTGAAGAACACGAGGCGCAAAACCTTACGCGCAAGGAAACCAGACGGCATATTTCATACGAAAGTATAACTGAAAAGGGCTTGGATTTTGTTTCCCAGGAAGAAAGTCCGTCGGACAAGCTCATTCGCACAGAAGAAGAAAAACGATTACATAATGCTATGGCGAGCCTTACGGACAAGCAGTATAAAATCCTTTGGCTCGTAGCTGTGGACGGGCTTTCCTTTCACGAGGTAGGACGGCTTTTAGGCGTGAATTGGGATACCGTCAGAGAGCATTATCGGGCGGCTGTGAAAAAAGTCCAAAAGAATTTTTGAAAAATACCCCCTCAAAACGTCATTCCCGTGGCTTATAGGTGAAGGCGCACCCGTCTTACACTTTTTCAGGAGGTACGAAGATGTTACCACTCAACAAAATTCGAGAAGATTTGAAGGAGATCCGCTACTACTACGCACGCAAGGAGATTTTCGACTCTGCTATTGGCGGCATCGGGCTTAACAAGGTTTTTGATACGGTGAAGAAATACAACACCGCCGTTCAGAACGCACCGCCGAGGCTCTACGACCTCTATATCTGCCTGTACGTCAAGAACTACACGCAGGAGGGCTTGTCAATCGAGCTTGGATATACCCCCGAATATATCCAGATGCAACACAAAAAGCTCCTGCTTTTCCTTCAATCTTACTTTAAGAGCGAGGACGAAAGAAAATGAAGCAGACGCCGGATTTTATGTTAAACGCTACGAACGTTTACCGTACTCCCCACTTTATCGTCAGGCAAAGGCTTTCTGTTCTTTGCAGCGAGGAAGAAAACAATGCGATTATAAGCCGAGATACATTCTATAAAAGAACACCGGCGCGTAACGCAGAGTACGAGGAAATTTTCAGTAAGCGTGAGCAGATAGACGGAAAAAGGCTTCCCTCGTCGGGCTACATTCGAGAGTACCGAGAGTAAAAAAGACGGGTGCGGCTTCAAAAACACTTTGGTTTCATTTGGGGTAAAGTTTGGGTAAACAGATAGAATTTGCAAGTTTACTTTTGATTACGTTGGGATTGATTTTCTGGTTTTTACCCAACGGATTCCCTAAAATGAAAGCGTAACCGACAGCTACCGATTTACGATTATGGCGCTTGGAGCTTGCAAGCTAAGGTGGCCACCTTCCACAGCACAATCGCCGGGAACAAAGTTTCAAGGAGCGTTCAGGTTACGAAAACAACTGAATAGCCTACGGGCAAACAAAATCTACAAATCACAGGAGGATTTTTTAATGGCTAAAAAGGCAGCCACCGCCGATGGCGGAAACAAGTACAATCAGCGCAGATGGGCGATCCCGTCCAAGCGTGCAAAGAACTACGCAGCTGAGCGTCGTGCAAAGGTGCATCAGCGCGGCCCCAAGGAAGGCAAGGAGCTTACAGACTACGAGGCGGGTATCCGTTCCGGCTACTTGCAGGCGCAGACCGACCACGCAGGACTCTATAAGTACAAAAAGGCTATTTCCGAGGGTAAATCCAAGGCAGAAGCGAGTGAGATCTCGCAGAGAAAATCTAAATAATTTAACAGGAGGTATCAGAATTTATGGCTAAAACTAACGAAACTAACGCAGGTAAAGCAATCTTTGTAGAGCGCGAAACCTTTGAAATGGAAGGCAAAACCTACTATTCCTACTTCATTAAAGGACAGATCCGCGGCCGAGATGTAAAGGTCGCAATTACGCCCCCGGACAACGGCGGCTTCGTCGTTCTGGATATCGTGTTCGGCAACGCTATGGCGGCAGCGCCTGTAGTGAAGCCCTACGAGATCAAGGACGAAAAGACCAAGAAGGTCGTATCCGGCAACACCTTCGCTGTCGTTTCCTATGACGAAAACGGCGAAATGTACGAGTGTGCCGTGAAGCCCTACCGTCAGTCCGATAAGGCTCTCTTGAATATGCTCCTTAAATAAGGCGCATACGGCTAAAAAACAGTAACGTTTCTGCGGCTTATGTACGGCAAATAAGTCGTGCGTAGGTCGCAGTTTTCATTACAACAAAATTCAGGAGGTATTTATGACAAATTGTAAGAAGTCCGATACCGTTAAGTGGATAGTAGCGTTTTCGCTTATATTCGTCTTATTTGTGGGTGTATTCGCTAACCTTTTCCTTGTTTTAAGGGATAATAGCGAGAACCCTGCTCCCGAACAGGATATAGAAAGCTCTGTTCCCGAAGATAACGGCGTAATAAACGAAGATGGTACTGAAATGGTAAGCGGACAAGTATATGCTATGGCAAAATCTATGACGTTTTCCTCGCCTACGCTGTTATCCACCACAGCAAGGTCGGGCATTACGCTTCAATGCTCCGTATATCCGATAACTGCGAGCAATAAGGCAGTTGATTGGTCGGTGGCTTGGGTAAATCCCTCGTCCTCTTGGGCATCCGGAAAGACGGCATCAAGTTATCTTAGCGTAACCCCGTCAAGTAGCGGCAGTACAACGGCAACGGTAGTATGTAACGCTGCGTTTGGCGAGCCTATCAATATTATCGTAACAAGTAGAGATAACCCAGATATTACGGCAACGTGCGTTGTGGATTATCAAAAGCGTATGACGGGATATAGCGCAACGGTTTTCGGTAAGACTGCAAACGTAACCGCAGGCGGTACTACAAGTATAGACGTTTCTTCGTCTTCTACGGTAACTCTTGGCTCACTGCCTTTGAGTGCAACCTATGGAACGGGTACGGTAGCAGGCAGTAGCGCAACTCTTGGCTGTTCTATTATGTTAGATATTTCCGGGATTGCGGAAAAGATCGAAAACTATTATTGGAACACCAAACGCGCTCAACTTGGTGTCGCTATGCAGATGACTATTGACGGAAACATTGATAACGTGCGTGGAAAATGCACGCAGATGGTAGCAACTACGATGGTTAATAAGCCGTCGAGCCTTACGTTTAAGGACGCTATTGCTCCTTTCGTGGAACTTGCGGTATTAACCACTTGCGTAGATTATTTCAGTGAACTTCTCGCTTCACAGCCTTTTGCACTCTTACGTGTAGGCGTTGATGGAGATGAATCCACCTACGGCGATATAGAAATCTATGTAACCGACGGTGTGATTAACCTCGCTTTAAGCGAAGAAAATTTAATTATTTAATTTTTAGGAGGTATTTTATATGAATTATTATAACGATTTTAACCAACATAAGAAGTCCGATACCGTAAAATGGGTAGTCGCCTTCTTCCTAATTGCCGTTCTTTTGTTCGGCGTAGCGGCATCACTATTTTTACAGCTCAGACCTAACGAGGAAACGCCCGTTCCCGAAACCGAGAACGAAGTAGTTGTTCCCGAAGCCGAGAATGAAACAGACAATACGGATAATATTAACCCCGTAGAGCCTACGCAAGCATCTGCAAACACTTCTGGTGGAGTAACCAATCTTGAAGGTGAAGAGATGGAAAGCAAGAAGGTATATGCAATGTCTAAATCTATGACATTTAGCTCGCCTTCTGCAAATTCCCGTTCTGCACCCTCCGGCGTAACTCTTGAAGCAACTGTTTCGCCTGTTTCCGCTACTGATAAGACTGTAGATTGGACTGTTGAGTTTGTTGACTCCACTTTGGAATGGGCGGTAGATAAGGTAGTAACCGATTATATTACCGTAACTCCCGAAAGTGACGGTAGTAATATCGCAACGGTAGTATGTCATCAACCTTTCCAAGCTCCTATCCAAATTATTGTTACCAGCCGTAGTAATCCTAACGCTTTTGCGAAGTGTCTTGTAGATTATAGAGCTAAGATAGCGATTATTTCTGTATCCGGAATGGGTGACAATATTGAATCGGGTTCGCTTATTTTCTGTAATAGTCAATATGTCGCTGAAGCAGAAGCAGGAGAAACCACTGGCACTATTTATATCAATCCTTTGGATACAAGCACACTTAGCCCTAATTACAGAGTAATGCCTACTAATGGCACTGTTGGGCAACTTGACATTACCAGAATCCCCGATGATTATCACGTGGATATGAAAATGACTATGGCGCCAGAATTTTTGCAGGCTCTTAATAGTGCAGGTTTTACCATCACCAATGCTAACGGATATGTATTTATTAACGGTGGCGTCAATACAGGAATTAGTAATTCGGTAACGGGTTCGCTTGGATTTCTCTCAAAAATTATAACGCTTCTTTCTAACTGTACGAATTATGACGCTTTGTCTGAGGAAGAACAAAACGAGATGATGAATTTTGTTATTACTTATAACACTACCCGCGCTTTTATTTTGCAAGTCGGTTATACCGATTCTGCCGTAGAAGAAATCAACGAATTTCTTGACACCTCTTGCGATATCTATCTTTATCCTCAAGTAACCAACGTTTATCTTAACAACGGAAATCTCGAATTTTAATGAGGTGGAATTATGAGCGCAAAGATAAAAAACAAACCCTCTAAATGGAGCAAAATATTGACATACGTATTAGTCGTTTTGTTGATATTCGGCGTAATTGGGGCTGCTGTATATTTCTTGTTACCGAGCGAAAATAAGAACGGAAAATACACCGATTTTACCGTAGCTTTTAACGGAAATGCTGTTGCGCTTGAAAGCGAAATGACTATCTATGCAGGACAAAATTATGAGTTTACTGTTGCGTATTCCAACGAGGGCGAAGCAATAGAAAATCCTTATGATTTTTCCGTAGATATTATCCCTAACGCAACGTTAGCGACAGAGTTCCAATACACTGTTGACGGCGAGGAAAAATGGTTTACTGATTTAGGCAGTATGAAAGATGCGTTTTCGATAGAAATGACGGATAACGGCTTTATTCTGCAAGCTCCGGAAGCGTTTACGATGCAAGACATTTTAAGTCAGGTCTATACGGGGAAAACCGTTGACGTTCCCGACAATATTGAGTACGGCAAATACTTTACGCTTGTGGTAAGCTCTTACGATAATGCCGTTCAGTATAAGGTAACATTTGACGTTAGCGAAAACGGCTCTGACATTACACCGCCTGACGACGTAAATCCGGGCGAAACGATACCCGTAGAAAGCATAATTCTTGACAAGGAGGCGATCTTATTTTGATGAAAATAAAACATAGATTACTTTCGGCTCTATTGGTGCTTTTAACGGTCATAACAACTGTGCTTACGGCGGGATTTCCTGCCGTAGCATACGCCCAAGAGGTCAATACGAGCTTTGTAAAAACCAACGTTCTTGACGATTTGCGTAGTTCTTCGGAGTTCAATATTTTGGAATATCCGTTTGACGATACGGGGCTTATAAAGCGACCTTCCATCGCAAATTTCGTAGAGTATTCCTACTCGTATAAGGAAAGCAAGCAAGGCAATTATGGGCTGTTCGTGTACTTCTATAATCCGCAAGGCTTAACGATAGATACGGACAACAAGAATAATAAAATTCAGCTTGCTACCAAGTATAGCGCAGACGGCAATCCTACGGATTATGAGAAGTTTGATTTACAATTTTGCAGTATGTCAACCGAGCCGGACTATTATGGGCTTTTTTATAAGTTCAAGATAATAGACCACGAAAGCGCAGACGGTAAAACCATATTACAGCGTGTCAATAGCAACGAAAGACGTTATGACGTTTCAGGCATTGAGCTTGTAACGGAAGGAAATGAAACCGCTACGGATTATAGCGTAGGCGGCACGTATAAATTTACGGGTTATGTCAAAGGCTGCGGGCCTGACGAAAACGCAGAATCTACGCTTGTTTGCGACGTAACCGAGCTTGAAACGGTCAGCCTTGACGTAAGAGATACAAGCTACCGTATGGATAGCGTTTCACACTTAGGCGAAGGGCATCAGAACGATTTACATTCCGTATATTTTTCCGTTCCCAATTCGCTTTTAGAGCGTTATGGCGCACTGCAAAAGATAAAAGCTGAATGGTATGAATACCGAACCGGGCCTGTCATCGTAACCGAAGATAAAGGTATGTACGATTACCTTAAAAACTACACGGGTACTATGTTTACACCAAGCGGTTGGAATAATCTGCAATATAAAATGTTCAGCGATTATACGGCAACGGGCGGTATTACTTCCCAAAATGCTTTTGCGTTATGGTGGCTCGCTCTAAATGAATCTGAGCTGTCTAATGATGATTATGACGGAATGGGCTTCCCGATAGAGTTCTTTCCATACCTGTTTTATACGGGTGGTGAAAGCGCAGCCGATTATACGCTTACGGGCGAAGAATTAAAGAATTATATCTACGATTACAGCAATAGCGCAGTATTGGGCTATCTACCTACAAAAAGCGGTCAAATAAGTGCCGATTTGTTTGCTCCGACAGACGAGCCGATTACTGTATTGAACGCTTGGGATATAGAGTTTGGCAGAAAATACGGCTATAACTGTTTTGAGTTCGACGCTGGCGATACCTTTGATATGCTTACATACGACGATACGCATAGCGGTTGGGATAAATTCTGGGATTTCTTCCTGTTCCCGCCTAAAACAGACGGCTCTGTTCACAACATTGAACCGATCTATAAGGTCAAAGAAAACGACGTTTTAGGTTCTAATGCGGTTATCGCAGGCAACTTACTGATGAACGTCAACGACGTGGACGATTTCAAGGCTTATTACAGCAATGCAATTCAAAACGGCGAAACGGTGTTTGTGTTCCGTTTTGCACAGACAGATTATCTCTCTGCACCGATAGCATATACCAAAGACGGCAAGACCTACACCGATAAGGCATACGTCGCATCTGAAAACGTATTTATGGATTTTGATATTATCCACCTTACGTTTAACCGTGATGGGGTGTATAAGGTTATTCCGGCGGTATCTAATCCTATTGACGTTGTAGGAGATATATCCGCACCCCTTGATATGGACGAGCCTGATATGTGGCTTATTATTCTTGGCGTGCTGATGGTTATTATTTTACTTGTAATTTTTGCTCCCTTGCTCCCGTACCTGTTACAAGGCATTTGGTGGCTTATTTGCTTACCCTTTAAGGGCTTAGCGGCACTCGTAAGGCTAATTAAGGATAGCATAGACAGTTGGCAGCGAGAACGAAAGCTGAAAAAGCAAGAAAAACAGAAACAAAAACAAAATAAGGAGGTCTAAAAATTGAAAACGGTAAAAAGGATTATAGCAATAACCCTTCTTATCGTTACGGTAGCTCTGGTTGGCTATCTGATTTATACGGGTAGCCAACTATCTATCACCGATACAGGAGGTATAAATGAAACGATTAAGAGTATTTAATATAGCTCTTACGGTTCTGTTATCCTTGTGTTTTATATTGCTTGGTGTGTTCTGTTTCAATACTTCCTACCTTCGATTACTTGAAAGTTTGGGCGATTTATGGCAATCCGTTAAGTTTTACGGCAGTAAAATTTTCGGCTTTGAATATAACGGCGTTCCATCTGTAACCGAATTTTCAGAAGTAATGAAATGGAACATTTTTTTACCGGAAGATCTAAGCGCTTTTAAGGAGCAAGCAGGTTCTTATTTCAAGCTCCTTTTTAGCGCAGAAAATCTATCTGCTTACGGCAAATTTATGGGCGAAATACTACTTACGTTTATGAAGATTTTAGCCATAGCATTGCCGTGTATCGTTAT
>JAZNDO010000139.1:0-4049 GCA_045588105.1 Christensenellaceae bacterium
TATTTTATACCTTATACTACGACATTTTTCTTGCAAATCAGACTAAATTAAAGATTTTTTATATATTATTATAATATAATGTTGACAATTAAAAGTTGCTATGCTATACTAAACTATATTAAATGGCTTTTTTATAAGGAGGGCGTTTACGTGAAACCTAATTACGTTGCAAAAAAATCTGTATGGCCGGCATTTAAGTTAAGAAGATTGCTTTTCCTCGCAGTCGTTATTGCTTGCTTCTTTTTCGTAGAACCACTTCAAAATTTGCTTAAAGATAAAGCAAGTGTGGAGCTTGATTCTCTTCTCATTATGATTGCTTTAGGCGTTTTAGCGGCTATTCCCGTTTTAACAATCATTATACACGTTATAATTTTAGCGCACATCAGAATTGAGTTTTACGACACTTCTATCGTAGTAAAAAGAGGTGTATTTAACAAAACCGAAAAGAGCGCTGTATTTATGGGCGTGCTTGAGGTTAGCCTTAAGAGGTCTTTCTTTGGTAACATCTTCAACCACGGTGACGTTATAATTAAAAACTTGGGTAAGCTTAACGTAGATACTACTAAGATTTCTAAGCCTGCTAAGCTTCAAGAGTATTTAAAGACGAGATTCGTAAGCAACACTTCTGTAAACGTAGTTCTCCCAATGAGATAATATTACATAAAAAATTTAGCGCGCTGCTATACGTAGCGCGCTTTTATTTTAGGCTACGTCACAAATTGTGACGCAGCCTTCCTCTAAACCAATTATAACCACTTGATTTCGTACGGCTTTAAGGTGATTTCTGTCGCCTTGCCGTCTATATCGTAAAATACCGTCGTTTGCTCTACGCTCGTGTTATTCGTTACGGCGTATCTGTCGCCGTAGAAATGCGCCTCGGTCAAAGAATTGGTACAATACGACTTTTTGTCCATATCCTCCTTACCTGCCGTCCAAAGAATTGCTCTGTACAAAAGTTTAGCGTTTTCAGCCGAATAAGGAATACCCGTTATATAAAAGCTTCTGCCCTTGCCGTAAGCGTTGGTCGCCATTTTTACCTCGCCGACGTTTACTTTTCTCGTAAATCTATCCGAGAATACGATATCAACGACGTTAGTACCGTCTAAAGCAAATATGTTTTTCTTGTCCTCGCCGTAGTCCACAGGGGTTTTTATTCCGTCTAAAATAAAATGGTCGGGGTGCTTTTCAATATTATATTTATCCTCGCCAAGCGAAATACCGCACTCTTTATCTACGCCTAAAACGTCGGAAAGTTGGAAGAATTTACCGCTTCCTTGAATAGCCGTAGGCTCGCCTACGCCTATAAATCCACCGCCGTTATACACGAATTTTCTAACTGCCGTAACGACCTCTTCGTCAAGCCAGTTTTCTCCGCCGCTCCACGAAGTTCCAGCGTCGCCTGCGTTTATAACTACGTCGAACTCGTCGAGCTTACCTTTCTTTACGTCTTCAAAGCTGATAAACGAAACCTCAACCGGCATACCCGATAAAGCCTCGTAAATTCCTTGATAAGAATAGCTTTGCTGATACCAAAGCTCGTGCGCCGTCATATTACACATCCAACTGCGCTTTTTACCCCAAGCGTTTAAAACTGCAACCTTTGCAAAGCTTTTAGGCGTTTGAGCTTTTACCGTATCGTAAATATATCTAAACTCGTCGCAGATTTCTCTCGCTCTTTGTATAAATTTAGGAAATTTAGCGGCAAGCTCCAAATAACCGCCAAAGCCTATTCTGTCAAGAGGATTCCTCATCATTGCTCTTCTTGCCGTTATCCAGTTATTATTGAGCTCTTTAACTGCGTTATCTTCGTTGCCTTCAAAGAAGGTGTCGGGGAAGAAATAAGGCAAAAATCTACCCTCTTTATATTTTACGCCTTCGACGTCGGAGAGCATTCTGACAGTTACGCCGCCACCAACGCTGCCGACTAAGGCGTCTAAGCCTAACTCTTTATATCTTTCGCCAAAGATTTCAGCCCCTATCCAGCAATCGCCCAAGAACATCATTGCTTCCTTGCCGTTTTTGTGAGTAATATTGACTAAATCTTTAACGGTTTCGGTTACGAAATTCTCTACAAACCCCATCCAATCTTTATATTCTTTGGTTGGAATACGGTGAGTTTGATTGTAATAGCCTGCGTCAACCAAATATTCGGCACGCATTTTATAGCCGTATTCTTTTTCAAAGTCGTCAAGCATACGTGGGCTTACTGCCATATTATAGCCAAACCAGTCTACGTTTCTCTCTTTTCCGTGTTGATTAAACACGAGCGAGAACATATAAAGGAAGGTTGTAAATCTAACCACGTTACACTCGGGGTTTTCGTCACACCAACGCTGTAAATTCTCCCTAATAAATTTCTTGGTCTTTGGATAGTACGGGTCGTACATAATATGGTGCGGCTCGTCCCAATTATTGGTTATGTAGTTATACATATGGACGGGATGCCACAAAGATATTCCCAAAAACGCAATGGTGTATTGATGGAAAAGCTTCGCGCCTGTTATAATAACCGTTTCGCTATCTTTATCCACAGTCCAATCATTGCAAATTTCACCGGTCGTTCTATCTATAACCTCTATATGCTTTACAGCCTCCGGCGTAAGGTCGGGCTTTACCTGTTCTGCGTAAAAAGTATCCATTAATCGCACTATAAGCGGGCTTTTGGTAGCCGTTATGAACGGAGTCATAATAAACATATGCTGCCACTCGTCGGGGTTGTTTTTAGCCCACTCGTGATTGCCCCTATCTACGAAATATACGTTATATACCTTGTCCGCAATCTCTTTTGGGTTTTTAGGAAGCTTTACGCCGTCGCAATCTCTGACTGCGTCCGCGCCCCAAAGGTCGGCTATTTTTTTAGTACCCTCTACGTAATTTTCGTCTGTTGGAATAGTTATTCTTCCCTTTCTCATTTTTCTCTCCTATAAACCCTTTTTTCTTTTACAAAAGTATTATATCATATCTTTGTAAAATCTTCAACAAATTAAATATTAACTGTAGCACTAATTGTTTCGGTATACCGCATTATGTTTAGCAAAACGGGGTTGCCGTATTTCAATCTTGAAGTGTAAAAACGCAAGTTTTACGACAAAACGAAGGTTTTGCAAAGATTTTGCTTTTGCAAAAAATTTTAATTCTTATAGATTCACATAAAAACGGCTTGGCGAAAACGCCAAGCCGTTTGCTATATCATTATATAATGATTATCTGGGATTTCTGATATTAGCCTGTGGTGGCGTCAGACCACGGAGGGCGACATTTTTGCCCAAAAAAAACTGCTCTTTTTTTAATTTTTGACTGTTATATTCGCATATTTTTTTCATAGAAATATATGCGCCTTGTTTTTATCAAGTTTGGCACTCTGTCATAAAAATACCTATAGTGACGTCATACCGCTAAGGGCGACCTTTCTCACCAAAAAACTGTTCTATTTTTTTAATTGTTCGTTAAAAAATATTGAAGGCTAACTTCCTTGCTTACGCCTATTGATTTATCGTCAAACATTACTTCGTAATTGTATTTATTCGTCATTGTCGTTCTCCTCTTTTGCATCAAACTCATAAAATAATTTCTTTTCTTTGCTTGAAGCTGTTTTAGTTAAATACTTTTTATAATCGGCTTTCTTTTCTTCGTGCGAAATATACAAAGGGCTTTTATCTTTATTCTTTTTTAACCAAAAGTCATATCCTTCAATAATTGGTCCACCAAGATTTATTGCATACTCGATTCCGTGCATAGCAATAACAAAATAAACTTCTCCTAATTCAGTAAAAAGTAAATCGGCTTCCCAACTAATTGAACTGAAAATATCTCCTTTGTAAGCCTCATCTCTTGCATATATTCGCCTAACCGAATATGACCAAATTTTTCGTCCACCATATCTCGCATAGTTCCTTATTGAAGAAAATATGTCATCTTCTAAAATATAATCACATACTTCCTGTGTTTGTCCGCACCTAAATACAAAATATTCTAACGCCATCTTCGCTAATAATCTTGATAGGTATATATTTTCTTCCAAAAGCAAACTATCACTTTTAAATAGATAC
>JAZNDO010000140.1:0-19201 GCA_045588105.1 Christensenellaceae bacterium
TAATAAAATTATTTAATCGTAATAATTGACTTGAAAAAAACGGGGATAAGTGTTACAATATAAAATGAGGTATTATTATGCAAGACGTTATGCACAGCTTAAATGAAGAGCAAATTCTTCCCGTAAGACAAACTGAAGGTCCGGTGCTTGTAATTGCAGGCGCAGGGTCGGGAAAAACAAGAGTTTTAACAAGCCGTATAGCCCATCTTACGTATGATTTAGGTGTTGGACCATTTAGAATATTGGCAATTACATTTACAAACAAGGCTGCCAACGAAATGAGAGAACGACTTGAAAAAATGGTTGGTGGAGTTGATGAGATGTGGGTTTGCACTATTCACTCAATGTGTGTTAAAATTCTCCGTAGCGATATAGATAAACTTGGCTATAACCGTAACTTTTCTATTTATTCTGAGACCGATAAGGAAAAGGTTTTAAAGAGAATAATCGTTTCATTAGGTTTTGAAGCAGACAAATATCTCAAAAAAGCAAAAAATTATATCTCTGCAATTAAAAATAAAGACATGTCAATAGAAGAGTTTCAAAAAGATTACTCTTGGGACAGAGATATAAAAGATTACGTTAAAATTATAGAAGAATATGAACTCGAACTTCGTAAATCAAACTCACTTGACTTTGATGATTTGCTTATAAAAACCTATCATTTACTTGCAGAATATAAAGACGTGTTGCTTAAATATGCTTCTAGATTTATGTATGTTCACGTAGATGAGTTTCAAGATACTAATATGGTGCAATATAACATAATTAAGATGATTTCTTCATACCATGGAAATCTTTTTGTAGTTGGTGACGACGACCAAAGTATTTACGGTTGGCGTGGCGCAGAAATTTCTAATATTTTAGATTTTGACGAAGATTATCCAAACGCAAAAATATTCAAGCTTCAAAGAAATTACCGTTCTACAAAAAAAATACTTAATTTAGCAAACGCAGTTATTGCAAAAAACACACAGCGTAGACCGAAAGAGCTTTGGACTGATAACGACGAGGGTATAAAGCCCGAGGTTTACGTTGCAAACGAAGAGTCCGAAGAGGCTCAATATACGGCAATTGCAATAAAAAATCTTATTGACAGGGGCTATAAATATTCGGATTTTGCCGTGCTTATGCGAATTAACGCGCTCACTCGCTCTTACGAGCAGGAGTTTACAAAATACGGAATTCCCTGCAAGGTTTACGGCGGCTTTAAGTTCTTTGAGAGAAAAGAAATCAAGGATATCACCGCGTATCTCAGAATTTTATGCAATCCCCTCGACAACGAGGCGGTGCTTAGAGTTATAAACGTACCGAGGAGAGGCATAGGCGACAAGTCTATTGAAGAGATTATTCGCTATGCCGAGGCAAACGGCTTTTCCGTGTTCGATAGCGTTTTCGACTATGATAGTTTGGCACTGAATTCCGGTGCAAAAAACAAAATAAGGTCGTTTAAAGAGCTTATAGCCCAACTTATTGTAGATAAAGAGAGCTTATCTCTCACCGAGCTTGTCGATACGGTTATAAAAAAATCTGACTTTATGTCTTGCTTTGACGATGAGTCTACGGAGAGTGAGGATAAGAAGAGGAATATAGACGAGTTTAAAAGCTCTGTTGCAGATTTTGCAAGGCTTAACCCAAACGCTTCGCTTTCGGACTATCTTAACTCTGTAACTCTCAGCTCGGATACCGACGATATCAACGAGAGCGATGCTGTAACTCTTGCAACCGTTCACTCGGTTAAGGGCTTGGAATTCCCATGCGTATTTATATGCGGTCTTGATATGGATATCTTCCCCCTTGAGAGAGCGGCGAAGGAGCCCGAGGAGTTGGAGGAGGAAAGACGTCTTATGTACGTAGCCATAACGAGGGCTAAGCAAAGGCTTTATCTGACAAGGGCAAGAAGCAGGTTTTTATACGGCTCTAGGCGTATGACTGTTCAATCGGAGTTTTTAGACGATATGTCAGACGCTCTCGGCGTACCTAAAGACAGGGGCTACGGCGGCTACTATCAAGGTGGGTACTCAAATCAGTACGGTGGCTACGGATATCAGCAAAGACCGCAGTACGGTTATCAAAAGCCTGCTCAGGAAAGCAACAAGAGGTCGTCCTTCGGATATTCGGGCTCAGACGAGCCTTCTACGTCACCAAGCTTCGGCGGACTTTCCAAGGGGGCATTTGCAAATTCTTATAAGAGTAATTTTGCAAGCTCGTACGGCTCACAAAACAAAATACAGGCAGTTCAAAAAAATAAAAACACCGGCAAATTCCATACCGGCGTCAAGGTTATGCATAAAAAATTCGGCGAGGGGACTATAATCGAATTGAAGCCAAACGGCGACGATACTATAGGTGTAATCGCCTTTAAGGGAGTAGGTATAAAGCAGCTCGTATTAAGGCTTGCTCCAATCGAGGTAATAGAATAATGACTGAAAAGCTTAATAAAATGAGGTCGCTTTGCGACACTCTCAACCGCTTTGCGTACGAATATTACGTGCTTGACAATCCCTCGGTTGAGGATATAGTTTACGATAAGCTCTACGACGAGCTAAAAAGGCTTGAGGAAGAAACGGGAGAAAGGCTTCCCGATTCGCCTACGCGCAGAATAGGCGGCGAGCCTATTTCTGCATTTAAAAAGCACGAGCATATTAAAAAGCTTTACAGCTTGGATAAATCGGTGACCTTTGAAGAGCTTGACGCCTTTGACAGTAAGATAAGAAAGGTTGCAAATCCGGTATATACCGTAGAATATAAATTCGACGGACTTACTATGTGCTTGACCTATAAAAACGGTTACTTTGAGCGCGCTACAACGAGAGGAAACGGCACGGCAGGCGAGGACGTTACTGCGCAGGTTTTGACTATTAAATCTTTTCCTTTGGCAATAGATTACAAGGGTACGGTTGAGGTTCAGGGCGAGGCGATTATTCGCCTTTCGGTTTTAGAAGAGTATAACAAAACGGCCGAAGAGCAGCTTAAAAACGCAAGAAACGCAGTAGCAGGAGCAATTCGAAACTTAGACCCCAAGGTGACCGAAAAAAGGAAGCCCGAAATTTTATTTTATAACGTAAATTATATCGAGGACGACAGCTTGAAATCACAGACGGAAATCTTTGATTTCTTAAAGAAAAACGGCTTTAAGGTCTTTGATTTTTTAAGGGTATGCCACTCCTTGGAAGATGTTAAAAACGCAGTAAACGAAATAGATAACAGTCGAAAATCGTTAGACGTTTTGACCGACGGCGCGGTAATAAAGGTAAACGATATAGAAGCTCGCGAGGCTCTTGGCTATACCGATAAATTCCCCCGTTGGGCAATGGCGTATAAATTCGAGGCGGAAGAGACGTTGACTGAGATAAAGGACGTTGTCTGGCAGGTAGGCAGAACGGGCAAATTAACTCCTCTCGGCATAGTTACCCCCGTAGATTTGGGGGGTGCGACGGTCAGGAAGGCAACCTTAAACAACTACGGCGATATTCAAAGAAAGAACGTTAAAATAGGAAGCACGGTCGTTATCCGCAGAAGCAACGAGGTTATACCCGAAATTTTAGGCGCAACCGACGGCGGAAAAGGGGGAAGGGAGGTTGAAAAGCCTACCCACTGTCCTGCGTGCGGAAGCCTTTTGGAAGAAGAGGGAGCAAACATCTTTTGCAGAAACAAAGGTTGTAAACCGAGAATCGTTGCAAAGCTTGCTAACTTTGCGCAAAAGGACGGCGTAAACGTAGAGGGGTTTTCGGAGATGACCGCAAGCCAGCTTTTTGAGGACTTGGGAGTAATTAAATTTTCCGACCTTTACAGGCTGAGCGTTGACGACCTGCTTAAATTAGAGGGCTTCAAGCAAAAAAAGGCAGAGAAAATGATTTCGGCTATTCATAAAAGTAAAAACCCCGAATTGAAAAGCTTTATTTTTGCGCTCGGTATAGGCGGTATAGGTAAAAAGACGGCAAAGGATTTAGCCGACGAATTCGGCAGTATTGAAAATTTGGCTAAGGCAGACGAGGAGAGGCTTTTGCAGATTCCCGAGATAGGAGAAATTATCGCAAAGGACGTCGTCGACTATTTTAACGACCAAGAAAATCTTGCCGAAATAGACGAGCTTTTTACTCTCGGTGTAAAGCCGTTTACCGAAGAAAAAAATCTTGAAGGCGTCTTTGCCGGGCAAAAAATCGTGCTTACGGGCACACTTTCAAGCTTTACGAGAAGCCAAGCCTCCAAGATAATCGAGGACGAGGGCGGCGAGGTGCAAAGCTCTGTAAGTAAGGCTACGACCGTGGTGCTTGCCGGCGAGTTTGCAGGCAGTAAGCTTGACAAAGCGCGCAAGCTCGGAATAAAAATAATCGGCGAAGAAGAGTTCAAAAGGCTTATTAACGCTTGATATTTTTTAAAAAGTATGTTAGAATAACATAGTTAAACGTAAAGAGGAGCAAAAGCTATGCAAAGTATGACGGGTTACGGCAAGGCTGAATACTGTGAAAACGGCATAACCCTTACCGTTGAATTAAAAACCGTAAACAATAGATTTTTGGATATAATTCCCAAATATCCGAGAGCGTTTATATCCTTAGACGACCTTATAAGAAAGACCGTGCAGTCGAAAATCAAAAGAGGCAGGGTAGAGCTTTTCGTTACTTATCAGAACACGAACGAATCGGGGAAAACCCTCGCCGTGGATAAGTCGCTTGCAGAGCAATACGTTAAGCTTGCCAAAGAGTTTGAAAGCGAATATTCTCTCACGAACGATTTTTGCGTAATGTCGCTTATGCGCAGTCCCGACGTCGTTTCCGAGCAAATGGGCGAGGACGGCACCGAAATTTTGGAGGGAATCTTAAAGCAAACGCTTGAAAATGCGTTGGATAACCTTATCGAAATGAGAAAGACCGAGGGCGACAAGCTTGAAAGGGATATTCTTTCAAGAGCCGAAGCGGTTGAGCAGTTGGTTTTGGAGGTTGCCGAGAGAGCTCCTATGATAAAAGCCGATTACGAAGCCCGACTCCGCGCTAAAATGGAGGAGATTTTGGGCGACGTAAAATACGACGAAACGAGGCTGTTGCAGGAGGTTGCGATTTTTGCCGACAAGTCCAATATCGACGAGGAGCTTACCAGACTTAAAAGCCATATAGTTCAGCTCAGGGATATTTGCAAAAAGGGCGTTGACGTAGGTAAAAAGCTCGACTTTTTAATGCAGGAGTTTAACAGAGAAACGAATACGGTATGCTCCAAGTCAAACGACCTTGAGATTACTCGCCGCGGCTTAGCCTTAAAAAATGAAATTGAAAAAATGCGCGAACAAGTGCAAAATATAGAATAAACCTCAAAAGGAGATAAAAATATGATTAACAATCCACCTATTGACGAACTTGCTGAAAAGGTAGGCTCAAAATACGCTCTTTGCGTAATCGCGTCTAAAAGAGCAAGACAGCTTATCGACCACGCTCAAAATCAAGGACTTTCTGACCTTCCCAACAAAAATAAGCCTTTAACGGAGGCTGCTGTTGAAATCCAAGAGGGTAAGGTTACTGTTTCTAAATATTAATTTGCTGTAAGCAACAATTGAGCATAACGTCCGTTATGCTCTTTCAATTTTTGTAAAGGAGGAAACGGCGTGATAGCAGAGGTAATAGTCGATATCGCTCACGGCGAGGTCGACAGGGTTTTTGACTACAAAATAACTGACGGCGCAATCGGTCTCGGCTGTCGCGTTGAGGTCCCTTTTGGCAGGCAAAAAATCGAGGGCTTTATTATCGGTGTTAAGGAAAAATCGGATTTACCCGATGAGAAAATAAAAAGCGTTATTCGCTGTTTGGACGAGTTTCCCGCTCTTTCGTTAGAGTGCTTAAAGCTTGCTGAGTTTTTAAAAAGAACTTACCACGTTCCCTTTGCCCTTGCTTTGCGCCAATTTATACCTGCCGAGCTTCGAGGTGGCAGGGTAAAGCAAAAAATTATCACTTTCGCATCGCTTACCAAGGACGTATCTCCTACGGAGATGGTTGCGTCTTTAAGAAAAGGCTCGTCTGCCCGAGCAAACGCAATAGGGTATTTGCAAGCAGAGGGAAGAGCGTTGCTTTCCGAAATTAACGAGAAATTCGGCAATTCGGCAATAAAAGCTCTTATCGAAAGGGGCTTTATTACTCTTTCGACCGAAAAAGCGAGCCGCGTACCGTATAAAGAGCTGGATGCTTTTTCCAAAAACGTACAGTTATCCGATGAGCAGAGGTCGGCGATTGAGATAATAGAAAATTCGCAAAAAAAGGCAACTTTGTTGCACGGAGTTACGGGCAGCGGTAAGACTGAGGTTTATCTGCGCCTTATAAACACAACGTTAAAAAGCGGTAAAACCGCTATAATGTTAGTGCCGGAAATTGCGCTTACTCCGCAGATGTTAGGGCAACTTCGGGCAAGGTTTGGCGATAACGTGTCGATACTTCACAGCGGTTTGTCGGTCGGCGAAAGATACGACGAGTGGCTGAGGCTTAGGACGGGTGAGGCTAAAATTGCAATCGGCGCAAGAAGCGCGATATTTGCTCCGCTTGAAAATTTAGGGCTTATTATAATCGACGAGGAGCACGACGGCAGCTACGAGGCGGAAACCGCTCCAAGGTATAAAACGGTAGACGTTGCGTTGGAAAGAGCAAGGCTGAGCGGAGCGAAAATAGTTTTGGGCAGCGCAACTCCGTCGATAGACAGCTACGATAAGGCAATTTCGGGCGAATACGACCTCGCAAGGATGCAAAACAGAATAAACGGCAAGCAGTTGCCGGAAATTATAGTTGCCGATATGCGAGGAGAGGTCAG
The DNA here is from genome assembly GCA_045588105.1 of Christensenellaceae bacterium. Classification (GTDB taxonomy): domain Bacteria; phylum Bacillota; class Clostridia; order Christensenellales; family Borkfalkiaceae; genus UBA10281. The sequence continues at coordinate 6,790 of JAZNDO010000140.1, forward strand.
AAGAGGCAATCAAAGTGTTTTTTCTTCAGACCTTAAGGAAGAATTGAAAAAATGTGTTGAAGAGGACAGTCAGGCTATAATTTTCTTTAACCGAAGAGGTTATTCTCAGCAGGTTATTTGCCGTGACTGCGGATACGTCGCAAGATGCGAAAGCTGTGACGTTAGCCTAAACTACCATAGAGATACCGGGGTTTTAAAGTGTCATTATTGCGGCAGCGCGTATAAGATGCTTTCGGCTTGTCCCGAGTGCGGCTCTGTAAATTTAAGCTATAGCGGAGCAGGTACTCAAAAAATCGTTGCCGAGCTTAAGCAGCTTTTCCCAAACGAGGGAATACTGCGTATGGATAACGATACGACGAGAAACAAAGAGGGGCATTTTAAGATTTTAAAGGAGTTTTCGGAGAAAAAAGCAAGGTTTTTAGTCGGCACGCAAATGGTTGCCAAGGGGCACGATTTCCCGTCCGTTACCTTAGTCGGTATTTTAGACGCCGATATGAGCCTTTATTTTTCGGATTACCGCAGCGCGGAAAGGACCTTTCAGCTTTTAACCCAGGTAGCAGGCAGAAGCGGTAGGGCGAATAAAAAGGGAAAGGTCGTTTTACAAACCTATAACCCCGATAACGTAACCGTATCGCAAGCAATATCCTACGATTACGAGGGCTTTTTCCAAAGGGAAAGGGCTTTGAGAAGGGCAACGGGCTTTCCTCCGTACGCTCTCGTTTTAAGAGTAATGATAGAATCTGAGGACGATGGCGAGGCTATGGCGACGCTGAAGGATATTTACGGCGAGTTAAAGGTAATTTACGAAAAAAATCAGGAGAGCTTTTTGTTCTTTAACAAAATGCGAAGTCCTGTCAAGAGAATAAACAACAAATATCGCTATCAGGTGCTTATGCGCTTAATTGGCGATTACAATCAAATCAAGGATGAAATTTATCAAAAAAGCTTAGCGAAAAAGACGGCTAAGGTCCTCGTTTACGTCGAGGAAAATCCGTCTAACCTTTACTGATTTTAAAAAAAGGAGAAATTATGGCGATATTACCTATTGTTCAAACAGGTGAAGAGGTGCTCAGACAGAAATGCTCGCCCGTAGAAAAATTCGACTCACAGCTTCATAAGCTTTTAAACGATATGAGGGATACCTTAAAGGACGCTAAAGGCGCCGGTCTTGCCGCGCCACAGGTAGGCGTTAGCAAAAGAATATTCATAGTCGACGTCGAGGACGAGGGAATGATAGAGTTTATTAACCCCGTTATTTTAGGCGTTTCGGGCAGTCAGTACGGCGTTGAGGGCTGTCTTTCCGTAAAGGGCAAGTGGGGTGACGTAAAACGCCCGAGAAAGGTAACCGTCGAAGCGTTTGACAGAAACGGCAAAAAGTTCAAATTCGTGGGAAGAGATTTTACCGCAAAGGCTTTAAGCCACGAGAACGACCACCTGGACGGTATTTTGTATACGGATAAAGCAAACAATTTAAGAGACGAGGTTTAATATGAAGGTAATTTATCTCGGCACGCCCGATTTTGCCGTCGCGCCCTTAAAGGCGATTATAAACAGCGACAGACATCAGGTCGTAGGCGTCGTTACCCAACCCGACAGACCCGTGGGCAGAAAAAATATAATTACGCCTCCCCCTGTAAAGGTGGTAGCTAATGAAAACGGCATACCCGTTTTTCAATATGAAAAAATAAGGGCAGAGGGCGTAGAAGACTTAAAATCGCTCGGCGCGGACATTATGATAACCTGCGCGTACGGTCAGATTTTATCGAGAGAGATAATAGATATTTGTCCTCACGGAATAATAAATATTCACGCCTCGCTTTTACCTAAATACAGGGGCGCCGCGCCTATTCAGTACGCAGTTATAAACGGTGAAAAAGCTACCGGCGTAACGGTGATGCAAACCGAAGAGGGGCTTGATACGGGCGATATTTTAGAGGCCTTTGAAACTCCGATAGGCGAGAGTGAGACGGCCGGCGACCTGTTTGTAAGACTTTCTAAGCTCGGCGCAGAAAAAATCTGCTCGGTGCTTGATAAGATAGAAAGTGGGGCTATAACACCGTTAAAGCAGGATGAAAGCCAAGCCTTCGTAGTAAAAACGATAAAAAAGGAAGACGCTCTCATAGACTTTTCAAGGTCTGCAACCTCTATAAAAAACCTTATAAACGGTATGAATCCGTGGCCTATTGCTTTTACCTATGCGAACGGTAAAAAGCTTAAGATATACAGGGCAGCTGAGGTTGACGGAAGCGGCAAAGCAGGCGAGGTTATAAAAGCCGATAAAAGGCTGTTCGTTGCTTGCGGAGAGGGCACAATCGAGGTTTTGGAGCTGCAGGAGGAGGGCGGAAAGGTTATGAACGCTCTCTCATATTTAAACGGTAGAAAATTGAAGGTCGGCGACCTTTTAGGGGAATAATATGCTTACCTTATTTTACGATTGCTATCGAATATTAACTTCCGTTTATTCGGGTGGGGCGTTTATAAAGCAAGCGATGAACGAAACCCCCATCGAAGAGAAAAACAGAGCGCACGTAACAAAAATTTGTTACGGCGTTTTGGATAGGGACGTAACGCTTGAATACGAAATTTCCCTGCTTTGCGATAAAAGACCTAAGCAGGCTGTAAGAACAGCGCTTAAAATAGGTATGTATTCGGTAAAGTATTTAAACACCGCCGTATACGCGGTTACGGATAATATGGTAGAGCTTATTAAAAAGCTTGGAAAAAGCGGAACAGCAGGCTTCGTAAATTCCTTTTTGCGTAGGTATTCAAGGCTTAGCTACGAGCTTCCAAGCGAGGAAATAAGAGGTCTTTCCGTAAAGTATTCATATCCCGAATTTGCAGTTAAACGACTTATAGGCGAATATGGCAAGCAAAGAGCAGAGGGAATAATGAGCGCGGACGAGGAGAGAACGGCAGTTCGCTTTGACGCTTCGGTTGACGGAAGGGCATATCTTGAGGAAAGGCGTTGGAGCTATGAAGAAACTCCGTTTAAAAACACATTTTTCGTAAACGGCTTTAAAAGAAATAAAGATTTTGACGAAGGCTTATACACCTTTCAATCCGTAGGCAGCGTTGCAATCTGTCACGCGGTTGCCGGTGGAGAAAATCTTTTGGACGCATGCTCTGCGCCCGGTGGAAAATCTGTAAATCTTGCCGATAAATTTAAAGCTGTTACGGCGTTTGAGTTACACCCTCACAGAGTCGAGCTTATAAAAGATTACGCTGAGCGTATGAAAAAAGCAAACGTTACGGCATTTCAAAAGGACTCGTCTGTTTACGACGAAAGCTTTAAAGAGAAATTTGACGCCGTTCTTTGCGACTGTCCGTGCAGCGGTTACGGAGTAATTAAGGATAACCCCGATATAAAGCTGAGAAGAACGGAAGACGATATAAAAAATTTGAATCAACTACAGTACGCAATTCTCGCAAATTGCAGTAAATACGTTAAAAAGGGCGGATATTTATACTATTCAACCTGCTCCGTATTTAAAAGCGAAAACGAGGATATATGCGGTAAGTTTTTAAAATTCAATCCCGAATTTGAAGAGGTTGAGATTTCAAGTCCTCTTCCACACGAAAAAATGAAAAGAGGAATAGGCTTTTTGCCCGACACCTCGTTTGGAGCAGGCTTTTTTATCTGTAAGTTTATAAAGAAAAGCTAAGTCGCAAGCTGTGACGTAGCTTAAGGAAATAATATGGAGATATTGCACGATTATTCGCTCGGCGAAATTAAAAATTTAATAGAGGAAATGGGCGAAAAGCCCTTTCGCGCAGGGCAGATATTCAGAGGCTTGCACTCAGGCAAAAGAATTTCCGAAATTACCGATATCAGCAAGGATTTCAGAAATAAGCTACTCGAAAGATTCGTTGATTTTCCGGTAGAGATAATAGGCTCTAAAAGGTCTGAGATTGACGGAACGGAAAAGTTTTTGTTTAAGCTTTGGGATAATAACGTCATAGAGGGCGTGCTTATGAAATACAAGTACGGAAATACCCAATGCGTATCTACGCAGGTAGGTTGCCGTATGGGCTGCGCCTTTTGCGCTTCGGGTATAGGGGGATTGGTCCGCAATCTCACGGCAGGTGAGATTTTAGGTCAGATAACGGCGGTAAACGCATATCTTGGCGGTAACACCGATAAAAGACAGGTTACAAACGTAGTGCTTATGGGTAGCGGAGAACCGCTTGATAACTACGGTAACGTTATTAAATTTATAAGAAATTTATCCTCGCAAGGGGGACTTAACGTTAGTCCGAGAAACGTGAGCTTGTCAACCTGCGGACTCGTGCCTCAGATGTTAAAGCTTGCCGAGGAGGATTTGGACGTAAACCTGACGGTTTCGCTCCATAATCCGTTTGACGACAGAAGAAAAAATCTTATGCCTATCGCCAACGCGTATAAGGTGCAAGAGATTTTGGACGCTTGCTCGGTATACTTTAAAAAGACGAAGAGAAGATATATTTTCGAATATTCTCTCGTAAAGGGCGAAAACGATACGCGAGAGTGCGCGGAGGAGCTTATAAGGCTTTTAAAGGGCAGACCCTGTCATGTCAATCTGATTCGCCTTAACGAAGTTAAGGAAAAAGATTTGAAGGCAACCTCGGATAAAGACGCGTATAGGTTTTTGGGTCTTTTGGAGAGAGGCGGATTATCGGCAACGGTCAGAAGACAAATAGGCGTTGATATAGACGGCGCTTGCGGACAGCTCAGAAGAAATTATTTGGAAGGAAATACGGAGGAAGGCTTATTTTAGGTCAAATTATAAAAATTCATTCGGGCAAATACTTCGTTAAGGCTAACGGAGAGGTTTACGAGTGTAGCGCGAAGGGCGCGCTCAAAATTAAATCGGACGGAATATTCACCGGAGATTTCGTTGAGATTGAAAACGGTGTAATAAAAGGCGTAAAGGAGAGAAAAAGCCGTCTTATACGGCCAAGCGTTGCAAACGTTGACTGCGTTATGATTGTGGTCGCGAATCCGCCTGAGCCCGACCTATACCTTTTTGATAAGCTGATTGCAACGGCGTACAGTCAAAATATTCCTTGCGCTATGGTCGTAAATAAAATGGACTGTAATCCTCAAACTGCTGAAATTATAAGGGATAATTATTCGGATGCAGTAGATAATATATTTAACGTGTCTGCAAAAAGCGGAGAAGGGGTAGATGAGCTGAAAAGCTTTTTAAGCGGTAAGCTCGTCGTCTTTTCGGGGCAGTCGGCTGTGGGGAAAACCTCAATCGTAAACAGACTTTTCGGCGAGAACAGAAGGACGGGAGAGGTAAGCGTAAAAACGCAAAAGGGTAAGCAAACGACCACCGTTTCGGAAATTACCGAAAGAGAGGGGATAAGAGTTATAGATACCCCAGGCTTTACGGCTATGGATATAGATATCGAAGAGGACGTTTTCCCTTGGAGCTATCCCGAATTTTCACGCCTTGCAAACGATTGCAGATTTGCCGATTGCAGACATATAAACGAGCCTGACTGCGCTGTAAAGAAAAGCGTGGAAAAAGGCGAAATATTCAGCGGAAGATACAAAAGATATAAGGAAATATACAAAGAGATAAAGGAAAAAAGCAAATATGACAAGAAATATTAAAATTGCCCCCTCAGTACTTTCAGCCGATTTTTCCATAATGGGCGAGGAGGTAAAAAGAGTAGACGAGGCAGGCGCGGAATTTATACATCTTGACGTAATGGACGGAGTTTTCGTGCCCAATATTACCTTTGGCATAAAAATGGTAAAGGATATAAGAAAGGTCACGAATAAAATTTTAGATTGTCATTTGATGATTGTGAACCCCGAAAAATACGTTGAAAGCTTTGCAAAAGCAGGCGCGGATTATATTACCGTTCACTACGAGGCCTGCAAGGATAACCTTGCAACCGTCTTAAAGCAAATAAAATCTTTAGGCGTAAGGTGCGGCTTGGTTATCAATCCCGACACTCCCGTAGAAAGAGTAAAGGACTGTATTCGTCTTTGCGATATGGTGCTCGTTATGAGCGTTTTCCCCGGCTTTGGCGGACAGAAATTTATTGCAGACGTTTTAGATAAATGTAGGGCTATAAGGCGAATAATCGACGAAAACGGTTATGATTGCATTATAGAAATCGACGGGGGAATAAACGCGGAAACTTCAAAGCTTGCAATAGAAAGCGGCTGTGACGTTTTGGTTGCGGGCAGCGCGGTTTTTGGCGCGAGTGACGTAAAAAGCGCAATCGACGCGTTGAGGTGAGACAATGAAGGTGAAGATTAATTCTGCAAAGCTGCTCGTCAGCGCGTTATTTTTGCTCGTATCGCTTCTTATCGGCGCTATCGGGTTAAGGCTTGGAATAGATGAAGAAACGGCGGTGAAAATATTTCGGTCGGGCGCGACGTTCGGCGCGTTATCCGCTTTACTTTTCGCCTTTGGCTTTGCGTATCCGTTGCTGAACAAAATTAAGAGAGGTAACCCCTCTAAAATCAGACAAAGGCTTACCGATTCCTTTAACAGTGCCGAAGCGAATTCAAACGGGTTTATTAGAAAATTAAAACTGAAAAACCTCTGTTTTTCAATATATTATATATTCGTTTGCTTAATTGGAATAATATTCTTCGTATTCGTTTCGCTCGGCTTTTTTATAAGACCGGCAACCGTTTTATGCCTGCCTCTTATATTCGTTGCGGTTAACCCGTTGAGAAGGTTGATTGAATACCTTTTGAGAAAGGATGTTACGCTTTTGATAAACGGGGGGATTCCTAAAGACGATTTCCCTACAACGTATAAATTTTTTCAAGATTTAGTTGAAAGGGAATTGAGCAAAGACTATAAATTAGCGCTTGATTTCGGCAGTAATCATACCTTAAACGCCAATTTGATTGCAAAGACGGTAGCTTTAAACTTGAATTCGTACGCGTTTATGCTTTTTAGCGAAAAGGAGCTTGAGGCGTTGGCTGTAAGGGAGCTCAGAGCGTTAAAGGATAAAAAATGCAGGGCGGTTATTAGGCTTTTAAATTCAAGAAACTTCTATTTGAGCAGCGCCTCTAAGGGGGCGGTTTTCAGTGGGTATTTTTCTTTTATTTTATCTGATACCGTAGTAAATTTTGATTTTTCCAAAAACGCCTTAAAACGCATTTCAGAAAAGCAAAAGGATAAATTGATTTTAGGCAGCGAATATGCGGAGGACTATTTAAGAGCCTATAAAAAGCAAGGCGTCTTAGACTCGTACTTTGGCGACGCGCGTAGCTTTATTACCTTAAAAATTTGTAAGGACGACAGCTTGTTAAGGGAGTTCGTTTCAGCGGTTTACAATATTTTTTTAGACCTTATTCCTGCTTACGGAAAGGAGTGGGAGCAAGAGGTTGAGAGTAAGCTGAAGGCAATCGTTTGTAGCTCTTTAACCTATAGCGAAAAGAAAAGCTTTTTCGGTATCGAGGTGGGCTGTGGCGAAATTAAAAATAATTGCAGCGAAGAGCAAAAGGCAATTTACGAGAAATACAATTCGATATATTACGACAGCACGAAACGTTCCCATGAGCCTAAAAAACGCGCTATAGAGGGGTTTTACAGAGAAGTTGAGCGTTTTGAGCAAAACGGTAGCGAGTATGACGAAAGGTTGAAATTAATAGGCGTTGCGCACGCGTACTATATGACCGCTCAGCTTGACAAGGCAGAAGAGGTGTATAACAAAATTATTCGGGGAGGCGATACTACACCCGAGGCGTATTTTGATTACGGTTGCTTCTTGCTTTTGGCTAAAAAGGATAAAAACGGTATTGATTTTATCTATAAAGCGATGGAAAACGAGAATTTAGTTGAAGAGGGCTTCGAGGTTCTCGGTAGGCATTTTATCCAAAGCGGAGACGAAGAGGGCTACCGTGAGTTTTGTAAGTATAAGGGTAAAAAATTAGACGAGATAATCAACGGCTTTAAAGCAAGAGCTATTGATAAAAATGCAAAATTTACCAAAACCGAGTTGGACGAGGGCGTTTTAAACGAAATAGTTGAAAAGCTTTCAAAAGACGGTAATATAGATGAAATTTATTGCGCAGACTCTAAAACGAGAGCTAAGCAAAGCATAGTGGTTTTCGCCGTGTCTGTAAGAAATAAAACCGAAGAGGCTCTTTTTGAATCGTACGAAAGGGTTTTCAGTATTTTAGATAACGATTACGGAAAATACGATACCTTTTTAATTGCGATTGACGCAGAGCCTGACAAAAGGCTTATAGACCGTATAAAAAAGGATAGTCGCTTCAGAGTTTATAAAAAGTAAAAATTTTACAATTTTTTTCAAAAGCTATTGAAATTCTGTTTTTCTAGTGGTATAATAAAGGTAGTTTTAATATATTTAAAACAAAAAGGAGAAATTGTATGAAAAAATTGTTGAAAAGTTTACTTGCTGTAATGCTCATCTCTATGATGGCTATCTCTTTCGTTTCTTGTGGCGCTAAGCCTGCTGACGTAGGTGCAAAGCTTGAAGAAGCCGGCTACACCGTTGTTGTTGCCGAGGGTGAAGATGCTGCTGAAGAGGCAGATGCTGAGGGTGCAACCGCTTTCGTTGGCGCGCAGAAGGGCTTGACGTCTTACGTTTCAATCGTTTGGTTTGACAACGCTGATGATGCTGAAAAGGCTGAAGCTGAAGCTAAAGAGGCTTTAACTGCTATGGGTGACCTTGCTGCAGGATTTTCTGTTGAGCGTAAAGGTAAGGTTGTTATAGCCGGTACTGCTACTGCTGTTGAAGACGCTAAAAAGGCTCTTTAATCTAATTTAAAATAAAAGAGGTTTGCGAAATGCAAACCTCTTTTAATATGCTTGTATAAATTAAGGCAACGGAAAAATCCGTTGCCTTAATTTTATTTCTTTAAGATGTCTAAAACCTCGCTAACGCTTTTTATTTCATAAGTAATAGGTAAATCGGTCTTTTCGCCAAAATGGTTCAAATAGCAGGTGTCGATGCCGTTTTCTATTCCAAGTGGGATATCCGAAACGAGCGAATCACCGACAATTAACGCTCTTTTAGGGTTAAAACCCTCTATTTGACTTGCTACCATATCGTAATATTTTTTAGAGGGCTTACTCGTGCCCATTTCGTCGGAGATAAAAATTCCGTCGAAATATTTTTCTATGCCCGATAGAGTCAGTCTGCCTCTTTGTACGTTTGCCAAGCCGTTTGTTATAAGATAAATTTTATAACCCAAGCTTTTAATTTCTTCTATCGTAGGTATCGTTTCGGGGTAGAGAATAGCAGTTTCGGATAAGCTTTTTTCATAAACGGGCATAAATTTGTCCGCGTCAATCTCGTGACCTACGGCTTTGCCGAAATCAACGAAGCGCATTTTTTTAAGCACGCTTTTTTCCACCTTGCCAAGAGAGAATAAATCCCAATAATCTTGATTGATTTTGCGATAAATCTCGTAGTAGCCGTCTTTATACGGCACGCCAAAGGCTTTACACGTTTTCGAAAAGCATTTCTCAGCAGTTTTTTGAAAGTCGAACAAGGTATCGTCCGCATCAAATAATATAAATTCGTATTTCATACTGAAATTGTAACAAAGTGATTATAAAAAATCAACCGATTGATTGAAATTTGCAAATTCCGTTGACTAAAAATAAATAAAATTATATAATGAGTAAGATAAATATATTCGGAGGCGAATATGAGTAAAGACGTTATTAAAATTATTGCTGAAACAAAAGACTATCTCTGGGGCGGTAATAAGCTCAGAAATTACGGCAAGGCTTCGGCAAAAGATAAAATTGCAGAAAGCTGGGAGCTTTCTTATCATAAGGACGGGCCGTCCAAAACCGTTGACGGCGAGCTTTTATCAAGTGTGTTAATGCCGAGCGATTTGGGTAAAAACGTAAACGATTTCGACGATTTTCCGGTTCTCGTCAAGCTTATAGACTCTGCAGACAACCTTTCGGTTCAGGTTCATCCAAGCGACGGTTACGCACTTAAAAACGAGGGACAGTTCGGCAAGACCGAAATGTGGTATATCGTGGACTCGGACGAGGGCGCAGGTATATATTTGGGGTTGAAGGAGAACACCTCTCCCGAGGTGTTTAAAAACGCTATCGAGGACGGAACGGTTACAGACCTTCTTAATTTTTACGAGGTTAAAAAGGGCGATTGGTTCTTTATTAAGTCTGGTACGATTCACGCTATAGGTAAGGGAGTTACCGTTTGCGAAATTCAGCAAAACAGTAATTTGACTTACAGGGTTTACGATTTTAAGCGTAAGGGTCCTGACGGAAAGGAAAGACCTTTACACGTTGAAAAAGCTTTAACGGTCGCAAATTTTAATGCGTTTACAAACAGCCGTTTAAGCGTGGAACTTGGTAATAAACGACTTATAGGCGCGTCAAAATACTTTTCAGCGTATTTTGCAGAGGTTAATGGCGATGAGGAATTCGTTGCCGATAAAAGCTCTTTCGTTGCGGTAACCTGTATCGAGGGTGAGGGCGTAATCGAGGGTAAAGGGCTTTCGGCAGGCGACACCTATTTCGTTCCGGCGTCTTACGGTGAGTTTAAAATCGAGGGCAATTTAAAGTGTATTATGACCGAGGTCAGGAAGTACTATATAGGCATAGACCTCGGTGGTACGTTCATCAAGGGCGGCATTTGCGACGACCTTGGAAATATTATCGTGAGCGATAAGGTTCCGACCGAAACCGAGCTTGGCGCGGATAAGGTTATGGATAACATTTCTAAGCTTGCCTTTATGCTTTTGGATAAGGCAGGGCTTTCGGTCAGCGACGTTGAGGGCTTAGGTATGGGCGTGCCCGGTATGATAGACAGTAAAAACGGCGTTTGCATTTTCTCAAACAACTTCAATTGGAAGGACGTTAAAATTTGCGAAGGTATAAAGGTCCGTACGGGCTTAGACGCTGAAATTTCAAACGACGCTAACGTTGCCGCGCTTGGCGAGGCAATCTTTGGCTCGGGCAAGGAATTCGACGATATGATTCTTCTGACCCTCGGCACAGGTGTCGGCGGAGGAATAGTTGTTGACAATAAGCTTATCGAGGGCAACAAGTGCGCAGGCGCAGAGCTTGGTCACGCTGTAATTGAGGCTAACGGGGAGCAATGCACCTGCGGAAGGCGCGGCTGCTTAGAGGCTTACGCGTCGGCAACGGCGCTTATTAGAGATACAAAGCGCGCGATGGAAGCTCATAAAGACAGTAAAATGTGGGAGATAGGTAGCTTAGACAAAGTTACGGGTAAGGTAGCTTTTGACTATAAAGACGTTGACGTATACGCAAGAGAGGTCGTTGACAATTATATCGAAAAGCTTGCTTGCGGTATTACTAACTATGCAAATATTTTCCGTCCTCACGCAGTAATTTTGGGCGGTGGAGTTTGCGCGCAGGGCGATAACCTAATTAAGCCTTTACAAAAGATAGTTGACAGAGACGTGTTTGCCGGCGAGCTTGGTCCTAAGTGCGAGGTGAGAATCGCATCTCTTGAAAATACTGCAGGTATTTTGGGCGCGGTTGCTCTCGTTATGAATAAAAATTCATAAATTATAAAAATCGGCGATTTTGTCTTTCACAAAGGTTGACAAAATCGCCTTTTAATTATATACTATTACAGTATTTACGGGGGCAGAACCTCAAAAAGGAAGCTTATGGACAAAGAATTTTTTAAAATTTCGCTTGCAGGCGACCTCGGTAGCGGTAAAAGCACGGTAGGGGCAATCTTAAAGGAAAGGTTCAATGCGGAAATCGTTTCTATCGGCAAAATACAAAGGGCTATGGCTTTAGAGCTTAATATGGACACCTGCGAGTTTAATAAATATCAGGAAACTCACCCTGAGTTCGATAAGATTTTAGACGGTAAGCTTGCGGAATACGAGCCGCTTTCGGGCAATTTCATTTTTGATTCCCGTATGGCGTGGCATTTCGTACCGAGCGCGTTCAGCGTGTATCTTGCCTGCGACGGAAAAGAGGCGGCGAGAAGAGTTATCGAGGCAAACCGTCAGGACGAAACCTACGATAGCGTAGAGGAGGCCTTTTCAAGACTTCATTTGCGCCGTCAGAGGGAGCAGAAGAGGTATTACGACTTTTACAACGTGGACATAACCGATATGTCTAACTATCAGTTCGTAGTTGATACGACGGGTAAAACCCCCTTGGAGGTTGCCGACGAGATAGTTGACGGTTGGAAAAAATATTCAGAAAATAAATAATTGGAGATATAAAGATGCATTGGGCAGAAAGATTAGCAGATGAATTGATAGCGGAAAATCCCGGAAAGGAGGAGTTTTTGTGCGCAGCCGGCACGAGTCCTTCGGGTTCGGTACATATAGGTAATTTCAGAGATATTGCAACGCCTTATTTCGTTGTAAAGGCTCTTCAGGCAAGGGGCAAAAAGGCAAGGCTTATGCTTTCTTGGGACGATTTTGACAAAGTCGGAGGCCAAGCGGTCTTAG
>JAZNDO010000141.1:0-8102 GCA_045588105.1 Christensenellaceae bacterium
GAGGAACTGAAAAAGAGCAATCCCGACCTCGTGTTCCCCGTGAAAGAGGGGGAACGGATATTCGTGTATCGGCAAATTAAGTAATTTTTCGCAAATACCGCGCGAAAACGTCGATATTTTATTGATATTTTGCGGAAAATATGCTACAATAAAATCGGAAGAACCAAAAACGGCGGGGGATTTCCTCGCCGTCTTTTTGAGAGTGTGGACAAGCGACGAAAAAACGGGGTGTAAATACCAATGAATCGGGTAAAAATCAAAGCGTATGCAAAAATCAATCTCACCCTTGAAATCGTTGGGCAAGAGGAGAAATATCATTTGCTCGATTCCCTCGTGGCGAGCGTGGATATCTACGACGTTATCGTGCTCAAAAAGCGCAAGGACGGTCTTTCCTCTGTGCGTATGCACGGGCAGGGGAGTGAGAGTATTCCACCCGAGAAGAACAACGCGCTCAAAGCTGCCGAGGCGTTTTCTAAAAAGTTCGGCGTGAACGGTGTAGACGTAACCGTGTATAAAAATATCCCTATCGGCGCAGGCTTGGGTGGCTCGTCTGCGGACGTGAGCGGTGTGTTAAGCGGTATGGCAAAGCTTTATAAAATCGACGATAAAGCGGCAATAGAAGCGCTTGCGGAAACGCTGGGAAGCGACGTGAAATATATGCTCGACGGCGGGTTTGTGCGTATGCAAGGCAGGGGCGAGCGTTTGATACCAACGAGGATTTCCGAGCGGTTAAACTTGCTTTTGCTCTGTCCGAAAAGCTCGGTAAACACGGGGGCGTGTTATCAAAAATACGACGACTTAACTATCCCGTTTACGGCGGGAGAGTATACGGAAAACTGTCTTTCGGCATTGGAGCAAAATAACCAAGTCGAGGGGGGCAGGTATCTAACGAACGCATTATTTTCGGCGGCTACGACGCTGAATACGGACGTGCAAAAGGCGTATGATGCTCTTTTGGAGTTTTCGCCGCTCGGCGTGGCGATGACGGGGAGCGGGAGCGCGGTGTTCGCGGTTTTTGAAACGCAAGAGCTTTGTGAGTGGGCGAAGAGTAGATATAAAGGCAAAGCCCGTGCTTACGTAACGAGGACAATCGTGCCAAAGCTTGAAGAAAAGAAGATTTGGGAAAATCCTTTTTCGCTTTCACGAGGTGAAAAAGAGCTTTTAGAAAGTGAAGAATAAAGGGCAAAAAATAAAAACGACACAAAAAACATTTTGACGAGGTAAACGGGAATGGAAGAAAGAATTATCGACGACGAATACGGTAGAGGCGTGCGTTTGAAAAAGACGAAAGACGGCTACGTGGACGTAACGGACGAGCTCGCGGAAGAAACGCAAGCCTTGGAAACGGACGAATTGCAAGAAGAAGTAGGCTATGACGAGGGCGAGGAAATCGCATTCGAGTTTCCCGCGTTCGAGGGGGAGGACGACGAAGAGCTCGTAGGTCTTACGCCCGAAGAGGTGGAAGAGCTCAAACGCCAAAGGGAAGAGGCGGCGGCAAAACGCAAAGCCGATTACGAGCAAGCCTGTCAAGAGGGGAGTGAATTGCTCGATTCGGGTAGTTTTAAGGCGGCGGAATTGAAGTTTGAAAAGGCGCTCCTTTTAGACGACGAAGCGACGGAGGCTTCCGTGGGGTATTGGCGGGCAAAGACGACCGATTTTACCGAACCCGACGCGCTCGTGAGCGAATATACGGACGCGGGTATTGAAAATATGGAATACGACTTGGGCTATGGCGCAGTCGAGATTTTGAAAAAGGACTATAAGCAAGTCTTTGAAAAGCGCTTGGAAGAGTTGACGGAAGAGGAAAAGCCCCTCGTCGTCGAGGTGGAGGAAAAGCAAGCTCGGCGCAGAGCGATTCTTTCCGCGCGTATCAAGCGTTCCACCCTCGTATTTTTGGCGGTAGCCCTGCCCACGGCGGCACTTTTGACCTTTGCGATTATCGTAGGTTTGAAAATCTTCTCCACGTCGGGCAACGAGTACGTAACGCCGACGATACTGCTGGCAGCGGGATTTTTCGTGTTCTTTATCGCGTTCTTGCTTGTGACGAATAGGTGGATTAACGATTTGAGAATGCGGCGCGCAAACGAACGGCTCTCTTCCACGGCGGACGGGAAACGGCTCGTGGAAATCCGTGAATATAAAGAACTTTACGCATACCTTGCAGGCGTAGACGACGAAGTTCAAGAAACCCAAGAAACGGAAGCATAAAACGAATAAAACGACATTCACGCAAAGGACGGAGAAGACAAGTGCCCCTTCGCTTAGGGATTTTTTATCCATAACAAAAGTATAGCACACTACATTTCACTAAAAGTGAAATGTAGTGTGCTTTTATTGTCCACAAAAAATTGAAACATATTAGTTATATTTTTAGCCTTGTGGCTAAAAGTGATATGCAAAACAAGTTTTGCGTGATATTTTTCTCTCGAAGAAGTTATATTATATTTGCCACAACTTACCCTATGGGTAAATATAACTTTGCGTAGCAAAATATAACTGCGAAAGCAATATAACTTGCCGATAGGCAAATATAACTAGTGCGTCAGTAATAATCCCTATTACTGACGCACTAATAAGAGAGCTTTTGTTATTTTGTCTTATGCTTTTGCTAATTAAAGAATTAGTCTACAAGCTCAATAATCGCCATTTCAGCATCGTCGCCACGGCGGTTATTAAGACGGTAAATTCTGGTATAGCCACCGCCCTGACCAAGCTGTTCTGCTCTATCAGCATACTTGGGAGCGATTTCGTTAAACAACTTTTCCATTAAAGGATGCTTAATACCTTTTACTCTTGCCTTGTAGTCAGCGTTCTTTTCGCCTGGTTGTTTAGCATCAGGAATATCATGAGTAAGAGTCATGATTTTTCTTCTTGCAGCAAGCTTCTTAGCACCATCCTTAAATACCTTTTTGGTTGTTTCTTTACCCTTTTCATCTTTAACGGTAACCGTTTCAGAGATGGTATCGGTATAAGAATTAACCGCTAAGGTTATGATTTTTTCAACGTAAGATCTTAATTCTTTAGCTCTTGCTAAAGTAGTAGTAATCTTGCCGTACCATAAAAGGTCTGATGCGAGATTTCTAAGCATCGTTTTTCTTTGTGTTGACGTAACACCTAATTTTCCCGGCATTTTATTAGTCCTCCTGTTCCTTTAAATGCAGACCGTAGCTTTGAAGCTTCTGAATAACTTCGTCAAGCGATTTCTTGCCGAGATTTCTTACCTTCAACATATCTTCTTCGGTCTTTTTAGTTAAATCTTCTACCGTATGAATATTTGCACGCTTTAAGCAGTTGTAAGAACGAACTGAAAGTTCCATTTCTTCAATGCTCATTTCTAAAATTCTGGGCATAGGATCGGTGGGTGCTTGAACTAAGAAACCACCAAACGCACTGTCAGAAAGAGCGGTAAATACGTGCATATGCTCTTCAACGAGCTTTGCAGCTAAGCTTATAATTTCACGGCCAGAGAACGCACCGTTCGTCCAAACCTCTAAAGTAAGCTTATCGTAATCTGCAGACTGTTCACCTTTTCTGGTGCTTTCTACAGCGTAGCTAACCTTCTTAGCGGGGCTGTAAATAGAATCAACTGCGATATAATCGATTTCGTCTTTCTTATTATGATCTGCGCCCTTATAACCTCTACCTCTGCCAACGGTAATTTCCATATCAAGAACACCGTTTTCATCAAGAGTACAAATGTAAGCGTCTTTATTAAGAACTTCTACCTCAGCGTCCTGTTCAATGTCGCTTGCGGTAACGGTACAAGGTCCAACCTTATACAGTTTTACGATCTTTTTAAAACTATCGTCCATGGTAGCAGTTTTGAATGCTACACACTTGATATTAAGCACGATTTCCGGAACATCCTCACGAACACCAGGGATGCTACTAAATTCATGCTTTACTCCCAGTTCGGGGGCAAACTTAATGCCCTGCGCTGCAGCACCGGGAAGAGCTGAAAGCAACGTTCTTCTCAAACAGTTGCCGAGTGTTAAACCAAAACTCTTTTCAAGGGGTGAAACGATGACTTTCGCATAAGTCCTGTCTTCGCTTTCCTCTACTTCAATTTTGGGCATATCTATTTCCATCATATTAGCGTTTCCTCCTGAAATTTAATCACACACCCTGCTTTAAGCAAGATGTTGTAGCCGCACAATCCATTCGCTACGGCATACGCGTTTTATCTTTTCATCTGCCCTGAAAATTTTACTAATCAGGGCAAACGCTTTATCTATTACTTGGAGTATAACTCGACGATCATATGCTCTGCAATTTGTTGATCGATATCTTCTCTTGTGGGGAGTGCAAGCACTTTACCGGTTAGAGTTTCGGGATCGAATTCAACCCACTTAGGCATATTGTTTTTCTTAGGAGCTGCTTTAAGTTCAACAAAGTACTTGTTGTCCTTTCTGTTTTCCTTAACGGTAATAACGTCGCCAGCCTTAACTTCGTAAGAAGCAATGTCAACAGCCTTTCCGTTTACGCAGAAGTGTGCGTGGGTTACTAATTGACGAGCTTGTGAACGTGATGCAGCAATTCCCATTCTGAAAATAACGTTATCTAAACGTCTTTCAAGTAATGAAAGCATGTTTTCACCGGTAATACCTTTCATACGGTCAGCTCTTTCATAGTAGTGACGGAATTGACCTTCTAGTACACCGTAAATTCTTTTAGTTTTCTGTTTTTCACGAAGTTGTAATCCGTATTCAGAAACTTTCTTTCTCATGTTTGCATGAGGACCGGGAGCAACCGGTCTCTTTTCAAAAGGACAAACACCTGCTTTATAGCATCTTTCGCCTTTTAAGAAAAGCTTAGCGCCTTCACGTCTGCAAAGACGGCATTTTGCACCTGTATATTTAGCCATTTTAATACCTCCTATTATACTCTACGACGTTTGGGGGGACGGCATCCGTTGTGAGGGATGGGTGAAACGTCTTGAATCATGGTTACTTCAATACCGCATACGCCTAAAGCACGGATAGCAGATTCACGGCCTTGACCGGGACCTTTAACGAAAACTTCAACTGAACGAAGTCCGTGTTCCATTGCCTTTCTTGCAGCAACCTCTGAAGCTTGTTGAGCAGCAAAAGGAGTGCTCTTTCTTGATCCTCTGTAACCTAATGCGCCGGCGCTTGATTGAGCGATTGCGTTACCGTTCATATCGGTAATGGTTACGATAGTATTGTTAAAAGAGGATTGAATATGAACTTGACCTTTATCAACTTTCTTAAGTTCTTTACGTTTTCTTACGACTTTTTTTACAGCCATTTTAATTCACCTCTTTATCTTACTTGCTTGCGGTCTTTTTCTTAGCGACCGTTCTTCTGGGGCCTTTACGGGTTCTAGCATTACGCTTTGAACTTTGACCTCTTACAGGTAAGCCCTTTCTGTGGCGAACACCACGATAGCAGCTGATTTCGATAAGTCTCTTAACAGATAAGTTAACGTCTGAACGAAGTTCACCTTCTACGCGAAGATTTTTTTCGATATAATCTCTTAGCTTAGATACGTCCTCTTCTGTAAGGTCCTTAACTCTTACGTCGGGATTAACACCCGTTTCTTCCAATATTTTTTGCGATGTTGCCCAGCCAATACCGTAAATATAGGTAAGGCCTGCTTCAATACGCTTGTCTCTCGGTAAATCTACACCGGCAATACGTGCCATTGATTCTGAACCTCCGTAATTTTCCTTTTATACGTTTTTTTAATAATATATATAGATTTTTTACTCTTTTGGCTTGGAATGATGCCAATCGAATAAAAAGATTGTTTTCGTTAGCCTTGTCTTTGCTTATGGCTCTTATCTTTAGAGCAAATGCACATTACTTTGCCTTCTCTTTTGATAATCTTGCAATCTTTACACATAGGCTTAACAGATGGTCTTACTTTCATAATTTATTCCTCCGATTTTTTTATGATGCGCGGCGGTCAGTTCTTGCTGCGCCAAACGATTCTGCCTTTAGTTAAATCATAGGGGCTCATTTCTAGCTTTACACCGTCACCGGGAATGATTTTTATATAATTCATTCTTAGCTTACCAGATATATATGCCGTAATTATATGCCCATTTGATAATTTGACCTTAAAAGTTGCGTTAGGCAGTGCTTCTAAAATCACGCCTTCAGCTTCTATTACGTCTTCCTTAGACACTAAGCTTTACCTCCGATTTTTTTTTAAAGGGTAAGTATTTCTACACCGTTTGCTGTTATAACAATAGTGTTTTCGTAATGCGCGGAAGGTTTCCCATCGCGCGTAACGCATTTCCATCCGTTTATATCAATTTCGTAGCCACCCATATTTATCATAGGCTCTACCGCCAAGGTCATACCCTCTCTTAAACGGATACCCGTGCCTTTTTTTCCGTAGTTTCTGACTTCGGGATCTTCATGTAGCTTTCTGCCAATGCCGTGCCCGGTCATGTCTCTTACGACGGAAAAACCGTTTGACTCCGCATAGGTTTGTACCTGATAGCCTATGTCGCCTATCGCACTACCCACGCAAATATCTTTTATTCCTTCAAAGAAAGATTGTTTTGTTACTTCAACCAGCCTTCTCTTCTCGGGTTCAACGTTGCCCACGCAGAAGGTTCTTGCAGCGTCACCGTTAAAGCCGTTCTTAAACGCACCAACGTCCACGCTAACTATATCACCCTCTTGAATAACTCTGCTTGACGGTATTCCGTGAACAACCTCTTCATTTATAGAGATGCAACAGGTACCGGGGAAACCGTAAAGCCCTAAAAACCCGGGCTTTGCACCGCAAGCAATTATATAATCGTAAGCAATTTTATCAAGTTCTTTCGTCGTCATACCCGCACGTATTTTTTCTTCTACAAGATTTAACGTGTCCTTGGTAATCTGACAGGCAACTCTCATCCTTTGGATTTCTTCCGAATTCTTTACGTAAATCATTATTTGCCCAACTTTTTAACTATTTCTTCAAAAACTGCCTCAGCTGCTTGATCACCGTTTACAGAGATTAATTTACCTCTTTCACGATAATAATCAATTAGGGGTTGAGTTTGTTGAGTGTAAACGTTGATACGGTTAGATACGGTTGCCTCAGTATCATCCTCTCTGTGAATAAGCTCTGCGCCACAGTCACAGGTCGTTCTTCCGTTAAGGAAATCAACGTGATAAGAAGCTCCGCATTTAGAGCATACTCTTCTACCCGTCAAGCGGTATAGTAGTTTTTCAAAGGGGATTTCAATATCGATTACGTAATCAATATCGGTTATTTTGGAAAGCGCTTCAGCTTGGGGAACGGTTCTTGGAAAGCCATCTAGTAAAAAGCCGTTTTTACAATCTTCATTCTCCAATCTAAGCTCAACAATCTTCACTGTTACGTCATCAGGGCAAAGTTGACCTTTATCAATATAGCTCTTTGCTATAAGCCCGATTTCCGTACGTTGCTTAATGTTACTTCTGAAAATGTCGCCCGTGGAGATATGAGGAAGAGCAAATTTATTAACTAAATACGCTGCTTGAGTACCCTTTCCCGCGCCGGGTGCGCCTAACAAAATGATATTCATAATTTTTTCTTTATCCCGCGCCTTGCTTTTAGGCAAAGCGCGGACTGTTTGTTTTTATTTTAAGAAACCTTTGTAGTTCTTCATCATGATTTGTGATTCTAAAGCAGTGTTGAATTCAAGTGCTACAGAAACGCAAATTAGCATTCCAGTTGCGGTGAATACTGCTGCTGAACCTTGGTCAATGAGTCTGAATACGATTGAAGGTATTAGTGCTACTAACGCTAGGAAGATAGCACCGAATAACGTAATTCTGTTAGAAATACGTTTTAAATGATCGGTAGTGGGCTTGCCGGGTCTGATACCGGGAATAAAACCACCGTTTTGTTGGATATTTCTTGAAATATCTTCGGGACTGAACTGAATGGTTGTATAGAAGTAAGCAAAGCCTAAAATTAATAGGCAAAGAACTACCATGTAAACCCAGCTATCAGTACCCATGTTCATTTGCCACCAAGCAAGAGCGTTGCTCTTGGGCCAGAACATACTCATAATAAGTTCAGGGAAAGAAAGGATAGAGAATGCAAAGATTAGAGGCATAACGCCGTTTGCATTAACCTTAATGGGAATAACG
>JAZNDO010000142.1:0-2345 GCA_045588105.1 Christensenellaceae bacterium
ATTGCTGTCCTCGTTAATCGTTGCCGCTAACGTATCAAGTCCAACGGGACCGCCGCCGAATTTTTCTATCATAGAGGTCAAAAGCCTGATATCAATATTGTCTAAGCCAAGCTCGTCGATTTCTAACATATCGAGAGCGTGCTTAGTGTCGGCTAACGTTACCGTCTCGTGCTTTAAAACCGCGGAAAAATCTCTGACGCGCCTTAAAAGTCTGTTTGCAATTCTCGGCGTGCCGCGACTTCTCTTTGCAACCTCTACCGACGCGTCCTCTTCAATCTCCGTGCCAAGCTTTACAGCAGAGCGACGGACGATTTCGGCAAGCTCGTCGACCGAATACATTTCAAGCCTTGACAAAACGCCGAATCTGTCGCGAAGCGGAGAGCTGAGCATTCCTGCCTTAGTGGTTGCGCCGACTAAGGTAAATTTCTTTAAAGGAATTTGCACCGACCTTGCTGAAGGACCTTTACCGATAATAAAATCAAGCGAAAAGTCTTCCATAGCAGGATATAAAATCTCTTCAACGTTGTGATTTAAACGGTGTATTTCGTCTATAAATAAAACGTCACCCTCGTTAAGATTGGTAAGTATTGCCGCCAAATCACCCGATTTTTCTATTGAAGGACCTGAGGTGACCTTAATTTGCACGCCCATTTCAGCCGCGATAATATGCGCGAGCGTGGTTTTACCAAGCCCCGGCGGTCCGTAAAGCAACACGTGGTCAAGCGCCTCGCCGCGAAGCTTGGCTGCTTGCATAAAAATAGCAAGGTTGGTCTTGACCTTTTCCTGACCTACGTATCCCTCCATTGACTTGGGTCTTAAAACGTTTTCTATCTCGTCGTATTCAGTTTTAGTGCTGACAATCAGGCTTTCCTCATCCTCGTAAAGCCCACCGTTTTCAAAAAATTCTCCGTCTAACATAATTATTACCTATAGCTATGGCACAGCGTATGACTGATTTTATGAGAAGGATTAGATGCAAGCAAGACGGGTTTTTTATAAGATTTTTACAAGGAAGCGACCTTGTCGGTCGTTGGAATTGTAAAAAATTATAAAAAGATTAGTATTGCGTAGCATATAAACCCTTGAACGTCAGTCACGAGTGTGACGTAGCCTTACCTATTTAAGCTTTGAAGAGCAAAGGATATCGTTTGCTCAATAGTACAAGCGCCTTGCTCACGGGCAAATTTTACTGCGTTTTTAGCCTGTGTGCCGTTAAAGCCAAGCCCCATCAACGCGACGATAGCGTCCTCCTCGTCCTTAGAAAGAGGAAGGGCGGTAGGCTCAATTTTCTTAGCCTCGCCGATATCGCCTGCGGAAACGCTTTCTCTGAGCTCCAATATAATTCTCTCGGCTGACTTTTTGCCAAGACCTTTAACCTTAGAAAGGGTTTTTACGTCGTTAGTTGCAATAGCCGTTGCCAAATCGCAAACACGCATACCCGAAAGAATACCTATACCGATTTTAGGACCTATGCCCGAAACGGATATAAGCTTTAAAAACATAGTTTTTTCTTCCTTGGTATCAAAACCGAAAAGAGCTACTCCGTCCTCTCTTACCTGAAAGTACGTATGAACGCCTCCCTCTCCGTTTTCGCAAAGCCTTGCAAAAGCTGCCGAGGAACAAAAAATCTCGTAACCGATTCCGTTATTTTCCAAAACGACGCCACCGTCGAATCTGTCTATTACTTTTCCTTTTATATACGCAATCATAATTTCCTACTTAATGCCAAAGGGCGTTTTAAATCTACTCGTTTGACTGTGCGTCAGCGCAACCGCCAAGGCGTCTGCGGCGTCGTCGGGCTTTGGAACCTTTTCAAGCCTCAAAAAGGTTTTAACCATTGCCTGAATTTGCCTTTTTTCCGCCCTTCCGTAGCCGGTCAACGCTTGTTTTATTTGCAGAGGTGTGTATTCGTACAGTCTTCCACACTCTTTTACGCAGGTTAAGATAATTACCCCTCTTGCTTGCGCAACGTTTATCGCCGTGGTAATGTTAGTATTGAAGAATAATTCCTCGAGCGCAATTTCATCGGGCTTAAACCTTTCGATAAGCTTTTTAATACCTACCTCTAACATTGCAAGACGGGTTGGCATTTTCTCTTCCTTAGGCGTTGTAATTACGCCGTAATCAATTACGGTAGAATTGCCCTTTTCACTTTTTATAACACCCCAACCGACAGTTGCGAAGCCGGGGTCTATACCGAGAATAATCATACTAACCCACATTAAATTTTATCCTTTATATTTTAATATAAAACGCAAAAATAGTCAAGTGAATATACCTTTTACTCTTTAAAAACAAAATATACTGTAGGCGCGCCGAGAAATACTCTCGGCGCCCCTACAGTA
>JAZNDO010000143.1:0-18468 GCA_045588105.1 Christensenellaceae bacterium
AAATTATCCAAATTTTACTTAAATAATCCTTGATATAATTTTTGCCGTGTGATAAAATTAATTTAACCAATTTTTAAGGAGGGTTTTATGATTTTTGACAAACTTTCTAAATGCGAACTTTATTATTCAGTTCACCCAAACTTCCAAAAGGCTTTTGACTTTATTAAAAAGGCCGTAGCCGAAGATTTGCCCGTTGGCAAATATGAAATTGAAGGCAAAGACCTTTATGCTTCTATACAAGAATATACCACTAAAGTTTTCCCCGAAGGCAAGTTTGAAGGGCACGAAAAGTATATAGACGTTCAATATATCGTTTCCGGCAAAGAAGTTATGGAAGTTATAGACGTTGAACGTGCCGTTGCCAACACTGAATATAACGACGTTAAAGACGTTACCTTCTATAACAATGCAGAAAGTGCCGATAAATGTGTTGTTGAGAGAGAAGATTACGGCATTTTCTTCCCACACGATATTCATAAACCAGGTATGACCTTTGGTGCTAACCCTTGCGCTGTTAAAAAAATAGTGGTAAAGGTTAAAATTTAATTTTGTTTATGGTGGAAATTTTAGTCACCGTTTAATAAGGAGAAAAAATGAAAAAACTAGACCCCGTTTTATTAAGAAAAAACGTTTTAGATACCATTTATCAAGATTTTGAAAAGGCACGTGTTGGCAACGCTAGAATTATAGTTGCACAAAACGGAAAAGTTCTTTTAGATGAGTGCATAGGCTACCAAGACCCCGTTGAACAAACACCCTTAAAACCAAACACTATGTTTAGGCTTGCTTCTATGACCAAACCCATTACCGGTTTTGCTTTCTTAATCGGTTTAGAAAGGGGCTGGTATAAATTAACCGATAAGATTTCAGACCACTTCCCCGAATTTAAAGACCTTTACGTTGGTAAAATTGAAAACGGCAAGGTTATCAAAGACCATAAGGTTAGCGAAAACTATTATCTATATAACTTTTTATCGCATACAAGTGGTTTTATGTGCTCTACGGATATTGATATTATTCAAAGAGCAACTTTTAAAAAAGAAGTTTATACATCAAACAAAACGGTTGTTGATTATTGTTTGAAAAATTGTGTGCTTGCTTTCGACCCCGGCACAGAAGTTTCTTATTGCACCACTATTCCGTTCGACGTTATCGCTTTACTTATTGAAAAGTATAGTGGTATGACCTATTCTGATTTTATAACCGAAAACATTTTTAAACCACTTGGTATTAAAGATATAACCTATTATCCCACCGATGAACAATGGGAAAGGTTTGTTGTTCCATACGATAATGCAACTGGTTTAGGGTTTGTTGGTGCAAATATGGGCAAACACCTTTTCGAAGCATATCCTTTAAGTTATACTGCCGCTGGTTGTGGGCTTTCTGCTTCTGGCGAAGATTATTTTAAGTTTGCAGAAATGTTGCGTAATCGTGGCGAACACAACGGCGTTAGGTTGGTTAAAAAGGAAACTTTTGATTTATACACCACCGCATACGTAAAACCCGAACTTATGCCCGTTGGCGAGCCTTACGTTTGGGGACTTTCGGTAAAACTTGCTCGTAACGACCCAAGTTTACCTGAAGGAACTTTCGGTTGGGACGGTGCTTACGGAACGCTTATGTTCGTTGACCCAACTAACCAAATTACCGGTATATATATGAGAAACTCTAGATGGTTCGATAGCCACGGCTCTGGCAGTATCGGCAGAAAATTTGAAAAGAACGTTTACGCTTCTTTGGAAAAATAGTGCTGTTTTGTGTTGAAATGGCGTTTGAATTATACGCATTTTTAACACGTGGCCAAATATAAACATAGCCACGTATAAACCAAAAAATTAGGTCTCTTGATAATCAAGAGACCTTTTTTATTTTCTTACGAAAAACGCTATAATTAACCTTAATTAATGTTTTTATTAGCTGAGCCGACTTGTATCAAGACACGCACACGCCATAGTGCCAAATTTAAATTTTAGTTCATTTTTATATCGTTCAAAAGGCTAAAGGGATTGATTTTATTATGTAATAGTGTTATAATAATATCGCAACACAGTTTAATATTAAAATAGCGTAGGCATACTATCGGTAAAGACGTATGCCCTTTATTCCTACGCTATTAATGGAACTGTGTTGCAACTGTGGGTAATGCGTTTTTCGGTGCGTTGCCTATTGGTAGCGCACTTTTTATTTTATGGGGGAGGAACATGATATTTGACAGAGATGAATTAGAAAGGTTGTGTGTATACACTTTAAGAAACGTTGCAAGAGAGGTCGGGGTAAAAGCTCCGACAACCTTAAAGAAGAGTGAATTAATAAATGAAATTGAGAGAATACAAAGAGGAGAAAAACAGGCAAAAATTCCGGACACAAGAGGCCGCCCGGTTAAAAGTTTAATAGGAGAGGAGAAAAAGATTATAGACTCGATTTCGGAAATAAAGAAGAATATTGTAAAAAAAGACGTTATTGAGATAATTCTAAAAGAAATAGAAAGAAAGCTCTATGAAATTTTGTTATAAATGAGGCAGTTGTACGCTCTATTTCAAAATAATATTTTATGATAAAAAAGACTAACGAAAAACGTTTTCGTTAGTCTTTTGCTTTGTTTGTTTAAGCTGCTAAAATATTAAATAATCAACTTATAGGCAGACTTTTAAAGCTTAAAAGGTATCTTTTTAAGCTTTGCGTAAGAGGTTAAGCCGTTTTCTCTTCTGATTTCGGGCTCGCCTTGAATAAGGGGGAGAGCGTAAGAGATGAAATCTTCGGTAAGGTTAGTTCCGTCCTCGGTTATCCAAGAAAGAGGAATCATTTTTTCCTCGTTTGCAATTTGAGATAAGTCTAAGCCAACGCATTCGATTTTATATTCGCTGCCGTCTACGCGTTTAAATGCAATCATTTTGTCCGTTTCGCCGTTTACTGCGTGAATAACCGCTTGTCTTCCGCTTTCAAACGACTCCTCTATATCCGTTTTGGAAGCGCAATGCGTCGCGCATCTTTGAAGGATGTTAAGCTCAATCGCCTTGCATTTAATACCCATTGACTTAACTGCAGACTTTAATGCTCCGCAAACACCGCCAAGCGCAGAGTGACCGAAAACGTCTGTTTGAGATGCGTCCTCGCCAATATATTTGCCGTCGGCATTTTTTATACCCTCCGAAACTGCAACCACGCAAACTCTCTTTTTGTCGATTACGCGTTTAACGTCAGATTTGAATTTATCCGTTGAGAAGGGTACTTCGGGAAGATAAATAAGGTCTGCGCCGTAGCCGGTTATATCGGCAAGCTTACTTGACGCTGTAAGCCAGCCTGCGTTTCTGCCCATAATTTCCAAGATAATAACGAGAGGGCTTTCATAAATGATTGCGTCGAGTCTGACCTCCGAAACGGTGGTCGCTATGTATTTTGCCGCGCTGCCGTATCCGGGGCAGTGGTCTGTGCCAACCAAGTCGTTGTCGATTGTTTTGGGAATACCTATAACGTTTACGGGGTATCCCTCTTTTTCCATAAAGCGAGAAATTTTATCGCAGGTATCCATACTGTCATTTCCGCCGTTATAGAAAAAATATTTGACGTCGTATTTTTTAAACACCTCTAAAATTCTTCTGTAGTCGGTATCGTCCACGCTCCAATCCTTTAGCTTGTATCTTACCGAGCCAAATGCCGAAGCTGGGGTGTTTTTAAGGGCGTAAAGCTCGCTTACGTCCTCTTTGCCGATATCTACGAAGTCTTCGGTTAAAATGCCTTTAACTCCGTGCAAGGAGCATAAAACGTCTGTTATCGCGTCCTGCTTCAAAGCTTCGATAAGACCGCCTGCAATGCTTGAATTTATAACGGCGGTAGGTCCGCCCGATTGAGCGAAAATAGCTCTTCCTTTTAAATTTTTCATAAATTATAACACTCCTAATTATCGAAATAATCAACTTATACAAGGGCTTAGGTTAAAATTGATGCCATTTTGTAAAGCTCTATGTCAAAGGACTTTTTCTGAGAAAGAGCTTGGGTAATATCAAGGTCAAAAATCTCCTTGCCCCTACATCCAACGACTCTGTTGGTTTTACCTTCTAATAAAAGCTCGATTGCTTTAACACCGAATTTTGCTGCGAGCATTCTGTCGCGCATGGTGGGCGTGCCGCCTCTTTGAACGTGACCTAAGGTCGTAAACTTAACGTCTGCGCCGCTGATTGAAGCAATCGTTTCTTTAATTTCTTGCTCGTTGCCTGCGCCCTCGGCCAAAATTACGATGCTTGCGGTTTTACCTCTTTCGTGGTTGTGCTTGATTTCGTTTGCGATTTTATTAAGGTCGTAAGGAACCTCGGGAACGAGTATATATTCCGCGCCGCCGCAAATACCTGCGTAAAGGGCGATATCTCCGCAGTGTCTGCCCATAACCTTAAGGATAGAAACTCTGTCGTGAGAGGTCATAGTGTCTCTGAGCGCGTTTACAGCCCAAAGAACGGTATTAACGGCCGTATCAAAGCCGAGTGTAAAATCGGTGTAAGCCAAGTCGTTATCAATCGTACCGGGGATTCCGACTACGTTGATGCCGTATTCATCGGAAAGCATTTTTGCGCCCGTAATCGAGCCGTCGCCACCCATAACGACAAGCCCTTCAACGCCGAGTCTTTTAAGGTTGTCTGCCGCAATTTTTCTCGTTGCGGTATCCTTGAATTCAAGACATCTTGCAGATTTTAATATAGTACCGCCTCTTTGGATAATGTCGCAAACCGCGTGCGTATCCATAGGAAAAATTTTATTTTCAACGAGACCCTTATAGCCTCTGTCAACTCCGTAAACCTCAAGTCCGCTGTTTAACGCGCTTCTTACGCACGCTCTGATGCAGGCGTTCATGCCCGGCGCGTCGCCGCCACTGGTTAATATTGCAATCTTTTTCATATGTTATTTCCTCCGATTTAATTGTGTTTTGAAAAATTTGATATCGTCCTCGTCAACGATAGATAAAAGCTCGTTGATAAGTCCTCTGCAGTTTCTTACAGTTTGTGTCATACGGTAGTTTTTACCGTCTATCTTAAAGAATACCGCTATATCGCCGGGATAAGTAGAAAGTATGTCTATAAGCTCGTCTTTGTCATTTTTCGTGCTGTCGTTAAGCACTATTCCAAGGCACTCCGTAAGCTCTGACGGGGTATAAGGAGTGTTGCTTTCCGCAGGCTTTTCGGTTACCTCCTCGCAGTAGTCTGCAACGACCGAAACCCTGTCGTCCTTAAGCTGAAGTCTTCCTCGTATTTTAACCGTCTTTTCGTTTACCAAAAGCTCCTTATATCTCTCGTGGTACTTGGGGAAGAATACGCACTCTATCGCGCCGTAAAAATCTTCAACGGTGATAAAGCTCATAAACGTGCCCGACTTGGTCGCTTTTTTCTCAGCCGAGGTGATTATTCCGCCAAAATACACCTGCATATCGTTTTTAACGTCGGTGTAGATTACCGTTCCGTCCTCGTCTTCTTCGTAGTTAGAAAGCATTTGGGTAGTGAAGGTGCAGTCCTTAAATCTATCGCGGAATCCGTCTAAGGGGTGACCTGAAAGGTATACGCCCGTAACGCTTTTTTCAAGCGAAAGCTTGGTTTTGCTATCGTATTCCTTAAGGTTAGGATAGGTTACCGTAAAGGTTGTATCCTCTTCGAGGATATCCCCAAACAGACTCATTTGGTTGCTTTCTCTTTGCTTTGCAATTATTGCGACTCTGTCAATCAGCTCGCTTGAAATACCTATAAGCTGGGTTCTCGTCTTGCCGAATTGGTCAAACGCGCCTGCGTAGATAAGGTTTTCAACCAACCGCTTGTTTAAAACTTTACTTTCACAGCGAGAAATAAAGTTTTCAAAAGAGGTGTAATCGCCGTGCGCTTTTCTTTCCTGAACGATAGAGTCGATTGCCGCAAGTCCGATGCCCTTTATAGCCGCTAAGCCGTATCTGATTTTATTGTTTTTAACGCTGAAATATCCAACGCTTTGGTTGATATCGGGCGGTAAAACCTCAATTCCCTCTTCCTTCGCGTAGGAAAGATAGTTTTGAATTTCGTCGATTTTATCTATTCTGTTGTTGAGCACCGAGGTTAAAAATTCGGGCTCGTAATAGGTTTTAAGGTACGCCGTCTGGTAGGTAACGAGAGAGTACGCCGCCGCGTGCGATTTATTGAAGGCGTATTTTGCAAAGTCCTTCATTTCGCCCCAAATTTTCTTTGCGACGTCCTCGGGAACTCCTCGCTTTAAGCATCCGTCGATAGCTCTTGAAACCTTGCCGTGCTTGTCGACCTGCTCCTCTCTGCCGTGTATGAACACGACCTCCTCCTTAACCATCGCCTCGACCTGCTTTTTACCCATCATACGCCTTACGTTGTCCGCTTGACCTAAGGTGTAGCCTGCAAGGTCCTGAACTATTCTCATAACCTGCTCTTGGTAAACTATACAGCCGTAGGTCTGCCTTAAAATAGGCTCTAAAAGCGGATGGTCGAATTTTATCAGGTGAGGATTGTGCTTACATTTTACGAATTTTGGGATAGAATCCATAGGTCCGGGTCGGTACAGCGACACGGCTGCGACTATATCTTCTAAACAGGTAGGCTTTAGTTCTCTCAAGAACTTCTGGAAGCCTGCCGATTCTATTTGGAATATAGCCTTGGTGTTTCCCGTCGAAATAAGCTCGAAAACCTTTGGGTCGTCGTAGTTTGATTTGTCAAAATCTATTTCTACGCCGTGATTTTCCTTAACGTAGTCGATTGCCATTTTAATATCGGACAGGTTTCGAAGACCTAAGAAGTCCATCTTCAAAAATCCGAGATGCTCAAGCTCAACGCCCGTATATTGGCTGGTTATATCGTCGCCGTTTCTGCCAAGCGGCATGTGCCTGTCCAAAATATCCGCGCCGATTATTACGCCGCACGCGTGCGTGCTTGCCTGACGGGGAGAGTCCTCTAATTTCATTGCGATATCCGCAACTCTTTTTATCTCGCTCTCCTCGTTATACATTTGCATAAGCTCGGGAACGGAAAAGTCTACGCCGTAATCCTTTGCCCCCTCTTTCGGGTGATACTGACCGAAAACCTTCATTAAAATATTCGGTCTTTTAAGGTCGAATTCCTCGCCCTTGGCGTTTTTTCTGACCAATTTTCCGGGGATTGTTTTAGAAACCCTATCGGCCTCGGAGTAGGGGAGCTTTAAAACTCTCGCAACGTCCTTTACGGCGTTTTTAGCCGCCATAGTACCGAAGGTAACTATTTTACAAACTCGGTTTTCGCCGTATTTGCGCTTTACGTATTCGATAACCTCTTGACGTCTGCTATCCTCGAAGTCAACGTCAAAGTCGGGTGCGGAAACTCTTTCGGGATTTAAAAATCTTTCAAAGTAAAGGTCGTATTTTAAGGGGTCTATGTTGGTAATACCTATGAGGTAGGCTACGATAGAGCCTGCGCCCGAGCCTCTTCCCGGTCCAACCGAAATGCCCATATTTCTCGCCGCGTTGATATAATCCCACACGATAAGGAAGTATTCAACGAAGCCCTGCTTTTCTATAACTGCAAGCTCGTTTTCAATTCTGTCGCGAATTTGCTTTGTTTCCTCGCCGTATTTTTTTGCAACGCCCTTGTCTATAAGTCCCCTTAAATAAACGATGGGCTCTTCGCCCGTATCGGGGTAGTAGTGGGGAAACATATAATGTCCGTAAACGAAGGAGAAATTACATTTTTCGGCAACCTCTAAGGTGTTGTCAATAGCCTCTTGGTCCTCGGGGAAGATTGCTCGCATCTCCTCTTCTGTTTTAAGGTAAAACTCGTCGTTTGAGAATCTGAGTCTTTTGGGGTCGTCGTAGTCCGCTCCCATTTGTACGCACATTAAAACGTCCTGGCTCATTGCGTCTGATTTATCAACGTAATGCACGTCGTTTGTCGCAACGAGCTTAATACCGTACTTTTTGGAATACAGCCTTAAATACTTATTTACCTCAATTTGCTCGGGTAAGTCGTGATTTTGAATTTCTAAGTAAAAATCTTCGCCGAAAACTCTTTTAAACCATTGAACGAGTCTTTCAGCCTCTTCAAAATCTCTGTTTAAAATTGCTTGAGGAATATCCCCCGCAATGCATGCCGAAAGGCACACGAGACCCTCGTGATGCTCCTCTAAGGTCTTTAAGTCGATTCTCGGCTTGTAGTAATATCCGTCCCTGAACGCAATGGCGTTTAATCTCGCGATATTTTTATAGCCCGTTTCGTTTTTGCACAGCAAGACCAAGTGGTTGAGCTTGGTTTTGCCGCTTTTTATCCGCAAGTCGTCGCACACGTAAAACTCCGTGCCGATAATCGCCTTTATATCGTTTTTTTCGCACGCATCGAAAAAGGCTACCGCACCGTACATATTACCGTGGTCGGTAATAGCGATTGCAGGCATTCCAAGAGCCTTTGCCTTTTTGGTAACGGTTGCAATTCTCGCCGCTCCGTCCAAAAGACTGTATTCGGTGTGTACGTGTAAATGTACGAAATTTGACATAGCTTCCTTTGTGTATGGACTTAGTCCATAAAGTAAATAATAATCGTGTTCTGAACGTAAATATATTCGGGCTTTATGCGAATATAATCCTCGGTTAAATCAATATATTTTCTGACGAGCTTTATTCTGTCTGCGTATTTTTGAGTAAAGTCAACGCCGAAAATCCCTTTAAAGTCGTCAAGCTTAAAGCCCTCGTCCTTTCTCAGATTGAGCATAATATACTCAAACTCTCTTTCGTCGCCAACGATATCCTCGCTGAAAATTTCCGCCGTCCTGCCTCTTAAGATGCAAGCGGTGTACTCGTCTATTTTCTCAGTATTTGTAAAACGTCTCTCTTTTATGAACGAGGAGGCCGAAACGCCGAAGCCTATATATTCTCCTCTTTGCCAATAGTTTAAATTGTGCCTTGACTTAAAGCCCTCTTTAGCAAAGTTGGAAACCTCGTAACGGCTGAAGCCGTTGTTTTCCAAATATTTTCTTGCAAAATCGTAAAGCTCCGCCGTTTCGTCCTCGGAGGGAAGGTCGCCGTTTAGATATTTGCCAAACATAGGCGTACCCTCTTCCGCCTTTAACGCGTAAGCGGAAATATGGCTTGCGCCGGCTGAAATCGCAAGGTCAATCGTGTCCTTTACATCGCTTTCCTTCTGGTTTTCAAGTCCGAGCATTACGTCAACGCTCAGGTTTTCGCCCTCTAAAAGCCTTGCGGCAAGTAAAAAGTCCTCGCGATTGTGAATTCTGTTAAGCTTGGCGAGCATTTTGTCGTCGGCGGACTGAAGGCCGACGCTGAAGCGGTTTATTCCAACCCTTTTATAAGCCTTTACCTTTTCCTCGGAAAGGGTACCGGGGTTTATCTCTATCGTAATTTCGCAGTCGGGCGAAAGGGTATAGTAGTTTTTAATTTGTCTTAATATGCCTACGATATATTTTTCGTCGACGAAGGAAGGTGTTCCGCCGCCTAAATAAACGGTGTCGAAAACGTAGTCCTTTAAGCTTTCGGCTCTGCCCTTTATTTCCTTGTAAAGGCAGGCAAAATATATATCCGCCTTTGAAATTTCCCTTGGGTAAGAGGCAAAGTCGCAATAAGTGCATTTGCTTTTACAAAAGGGTATATGAACGTAAATTCCACTCATAGTATGTTCCTTTGCAATCAAGGATTGCGCGGCTTGCGTTAATTGCTGTCGCTGTCGATTTTAAGAATAGACATAAACGCCTCGCTCGGCACCTCGACAGAGCCTAACTGACGCATCTTCTTCTTGCCTTCCTTTTGCTTTTCTAAAAGCTTGCGCTTTCTCGTAATGTCACCGCCGTAGCACTTAGCCAAAACGTCCTTTCGCATAGCTTTAACAGTTTCTCTCGCTATAATCTTACCGCCGACGGCAGCTTGAATGGGAATTTCAAAAAGCTGACGGGGAATAACGTTTTTAAGTCTTTCAGCCAAAGCTCTTCCTCTCGGATAAGCCTTGTCCTTATGAACTATTAACGAGAGCGCGTCACAAATTTCTCCGTTTAAAAGCATATCGAGCTTGACGAGCGAGCTTCTTTCGTAGCCTGCAAGCTCGTAGTCGAAGGACGCGTAGCCCCTCGTTCTGCTTTTAAGCCCGTCGAAAAAGTCAAAGATTATTTCGTTTAAGGGTAGAGTGTAGTTGAGCCTTACGCGGTTGGAGTCAAGATAGGTCATATCGGTAAAGGTACCGCGTTTTTCCTGGCAAAGCTCCATAATCGCGCCTACGTAATCGGGTGGGGTAAATATGTTTGCCTTTATAATCGGCTCTTCGGCGTAGTCGATATAAGAAACGTCGGGGAATCTGCTCGGGTTATCCACTACGAGCATTTCGCCGTCCGTCTTGTATATGTGGTAAGAAACCGACGGAGCGGTGGTTATGATATCTATATCAAACTCTCTCTCAATTCTCTCTTGAATAATTTCCATGTGGAGAAGCCCCAAAAATCCGCATCTGAAGCCAAAGCCCAAGGCGGCGGAGTTGTCTGGCTCGAAGGTAAGCGAGGCGTCGTTTAGCTTGAGCTTTAAAAGAGCCTCTTTTAAGTCGTTGAATTTAGAGCCGTCGAGGGGGTAAATACCCGAGAAAACCACGGGCTGTACCTTTTTATAGCCGGGGAGAGGCTGTGGGGCAGGATTTACCGAAGTGGTAATAGTATCGCCTACGGCGATATCCTCAATGCTTTTAATGCTTGCGGCGATATATCCTACCTCGCCGGCAGAGAGGGTTTTCTTCGGTAAAAGACCGGGGTTGAACGTGCCTACCTCGGTAACGTCGAATTGCTTTTCGCCCATAAAGGTCTTTATTCTCATACCTGCAGAAACTTCACCGTCAACTATTCTGACAAAGCAGATTACGCCCTTAAAATTGTCGTAATAAGAGTCGAAGATGAGGGCTTTTAAGGGAGCCTCGTCGTCGCCCTCGGGTGGGGGAACGAGCTCTACTATTTTTTCAAGCACCTGGTCTATATTTATGCCGTTTTTTGCAGAAACTCTCGGCGCGGAAGAGCCGTCTAAGCCGATGACGTCCTCGATCTCCTTCGCCGTTTCGTCGGGTCTTGCGGAGAGTAGGTCAATCTTGTTTATAACGGGTACGATTTCGAGATTGTTGTCAAGCGCCAAGTAGCAGTTTGCAAGCGTTTGAGCCTCGATGCCCTGAGTTGCGTCTACGATTAAAATCGCGCCCTCGCAAGCGGCGAGAGAACGGGAAACCTCGTAGGTAAAGTCGACGTGGCCCGGGGTGTCGATAAGGTTAAAAATATATTCCCTTCCGTCCTTTGCGGTGTAAGCCATTCTGACCGGGGTAAGCTTTATGGTAATACCTCTTTCGCGCTCTAAATCCATAGAGTCTAAAAGCTGGTCCTCCATATCTCTCTCGGCGACCTGACCGGTAAATTCCATAATGCGGTCGGCAAGGGTTGATTTGCCGTGGTCAATGTGGGCTACTATGCAAAAGTTTCTTAAATTTTCCTTCTTAGTCTTTGCCATTACACACCTTTACAGTAAAAGTTGAGAGCGCGAAGCGAAATCTCGCGCATATATACGCTATTATTATAAATAATAACTCAAATAAAATCAATCGTTTTTAAGCAAAATCTCAAGATGATTTATTTATAAATCACTTGACAAAATACAATCGGTAAATTTATAATCAACTTATACGGCTTTACTCAAGCCTGTTAATTTGGGAGTTAGTATGAAATCAAGAATTCAAGACGGACATTGGCTTATAACTAAAGCGTCGGCGCACAGGGGCTTTCACGGTAACGGTATCCCCGAAAACAGTAAGGCTGCGTTTGAAAAGGCAATAGAGCTTGGCTATCCGATAGAAACGGACGTGCAATTGACCTCAGACCTCGTGCCCGTTTGCTTTCACGACGATACCTTAAACAGAATGACGGGTATGGACGCGAGAATTTGGGACGTCGCGTTTGAGGACCTCCGCACGTTAAGGCTTGCGAAAACGGACGAGCAAATTATGACCTTTGCAGAGTTTTTGGAGCTTGTAGGCGGAAGGGTCCCTCTCTTAATTGAGATAAAATCTCAAAAAGGCGGAAACAACGCCGTAATAAGCCAAAAGGTCTTAGAGCTTTTAGATGGGTATAAGGGGGAGTTTGTAATTCAGTCCTTTGACCCCAGGGTTATGGCTTTTATCCGCAAGGCAAAGCCTGAAATTATAAGAGGACAGCTAATTGACGGCGGAAGAAACGAGTCGTTAAATCCGATTACGAATTTTATACTGTCAAACGGACTTTTAAACTTTAAGTCCAAGCCTGATTTTATAAATTACAGCTTTAATCATTTGCCGTTGAAAAAGAGAATAGCAAAGGGTAAAAGAGTGCTTTGCTGGACAGTCAAAACGGAAGAGGAAGAGAGCTTTTCTTTGCCTTTCGTAGATGGCTACGTTTTTGAAAATATAGTTCCAAAGCTTAAATAATCGACTTATAGGTGGGTTTTTATAAACGGATATGATAAAAAAACAGTTTACAGTAAGCGGTATGACCTGCTCAGCCTGCTCTGCGAGGGTGGAAAAGGCGGTATCGAAAAATGAGGGTATATCAGCTTGCACGGTCAATTTAATATCGGGCGTTTTAAGGGTTGAAATGACAGACGACGTTACTCAAAATATCATAAGCTCGGTCGAGAGAGAGGGCTACGGTATCAAAGAGGGAGTTGAGAGGAGAAAACGCTCAAAAAAGGAAGAGCAGCTAAAGACAAGGCTTATAATTTCTCTTCCGCTGGTCGTTTTGCTTATGTATATCGCAATGGGCGAGATGGTGGGCTTGCCACAGCTTAGGATTTTTCAAAACCCCTTCGTTTTTGCCCTCTCGCAAGCGGTAATCGCCTTGATAGTAGTATCGGTAAACTATTCTTATTTTGCGGTTGGCTTTAAAAATCTTATAAGGCTGAAGCCGAATATGGATAGCTTGGTTGCGCTCGGCTCTTCCGTATCCTTTTTATACGGCGTGTTTGCAACGGTAATGCTCGGGCTTGAAAGGAACGTTCACATATACGCGCATAACCTTTATTTTGAAGGCTCGGCAATGATAGTTTCTCTGATTACCTTGGGTAAGTTTTTGGAGGAAAAGTCCAAAAATAAAACGATGGGCGCGGTTGAAAAGCTGATAGGGCTTGCTCCCGATACGGCAGTTGTACTGATAGACGGAAAAGAGGTTGAAATTAAAAGCTCAAGTCTTAAAGTGGGGGATACATTTGTTTTAAAGGACGGCTTTTCGGTGCCTGCCGACGGGGAGATTGTTGAGGGCGACGGATACGCCGACGAATCAATGATTACCGGCGAGAGCATTCCCATATACAAAACGGTGTGTGATAGAGCCGTTTGCGGAACCAAATTCTCGGGCGGCTACGCCAAGGTAAAGGCAACCTCGGTCGGAGAGGATACCACGGTTTATAAAATCGTAAAATTGGTAGAGGATGCAAATTCAACCAAGGTGCCGATTGCCGGACTTGCCGATAAAATTTCGGGAATTTTCGTCCCCGCAGTAATTTTAATTGCGCTCATAGCTTTTTCAGCTTGGCTGATTGCGGTTAATGATTTCGCCTTTGCGTTTAATATAGCGGTAAGCGTTCTGGTCGTTTCGTGTCCTTGCGCGTTGGGGCTTGCGACTCCCGCCTCGCTAATGGCAGGCACGGGTAAGGCGGCAGAAAACGGCATACTGATAAAAAGCGGAGAGGTGCTTCAAGCGTCTGCAAAAATAGACGCAGCAGTCTTTGATAAAACGGGCACGATAACAAACGGAAGCCCCGAGGTTTCAAAAATAGTAGGGATAGCCTTAAGCGAGGATGAGTTAATCAAAATTTGTTATTCGTTAGAGGAAAAAAGCTCGCACGTTTTAAGCTTGCCTATTATCAAAATAGCGAAGGAAAAGGGAATTGCTCCTTACGCGGTAGAAGACTATCTTGCCGTCAGAGGTAAGGGTGTTACAGGCAAAATAAACGGCGAAGAGTACTGCTTTGGCAATCTTGCCTTAATAGAGCAAGCCTTTGGCTCAGACTTAAAATTAAAGGCGGCAGGACTGATTGAAAACGAGGTTGGCGCGACCTTGCTGATTTTAGCCAAAAAAGACGAAATATTGGGCTATATGTCGATAAACGACCAAATTAAGCCGTCAAGCAGGACGGCAATAAGTCAACTGCAGACAAACGGTATAAGCGTTTTAATGCTTACCGGCGACAGCGAAAAATCTGCAAAAAGGGTTGCAGACGAGCTGTGTATAGATTATCTTGCAGAGGTTTTGCCCGAGGATAAGCACCGCAAGATTGCAGAGCTTGAGGGTCAAGGCAAAAGAGTAATGATGGTTGGCGACGGCGTAAACGACGCCCCTGCGTTAGAGGCTGCTACCGTAGGCGTTGCGATTGGCGCAGGCACGGATATAGCGATTGAAAGCGCAGGCGTAGTGCTTATAAAAAACGATTTGACGGACTGCCAAAAAATACTCAAAATAGGCAAATCGGTAATGAGAAATATCAAACAAAATTTGTTTTGGGCGTTTTTCTATAACCTATTGCTGATTCCCATTGCGTGTGGGGCGTTATACGGGCTTGGAATACTTTTAAATCCTATGATTGCGTCACTTGCAATGAGTATGTCGAGCGTATGCGTCGTGGGCAACGCGTTAAGGCTCAGGTACGTAAAATTAGATAAAAAAGGAGAAGAGGAAATGTTGTTTAAAAAGAAAAGCGGAAGAGTTGCGGTAATAGACGGAATGATGTGTGTTCACTGCCAAAAAAGAGTAGAGAGCGTTTTTGCAAGGCTTGGTATTGAGGTTGAAATAAACCTTAAAAAGAAAACGGCGACCTTTGGCGAAACTGATATTCCCGACGAGCAGATAAAGTCTGCAATCGAGGCAGAGGGCTATACCGTAATTTCTATCGAATAAGCCTTTCGTTACGCGAAATAAATTTATGAATAAATTTAAACCCCCGATTCATAGCGAATCGGGGGTTGGTTTTTTAAGCTTTAAGCTTGCGCTAAAACCCACTTTGTAGGTGCGCCCATCTTGTCGTAGTAGAAATAATCTCCTTCGTAAGCAGTGCCGTCTTGATTTAAAGCAGGCGCTGTTTTGCTATACTTGCAATCTGTTCCGCTTATATTCACAACGTATTGCCAAGCAATCGGAGCTCCTTTTGCGTTATAGAAGAAACAGTTGCCGTCAAAGGCGGTGCCGTCTTGGTTTAAAGCAGGCGCTTCCGCGCTGTAGGTATACTGCGTATTGCTGATGCTTATGGTGTATCGCCAAATCCTTTTGATGCCGTCTTCGTTTAAGAAGAAGTAGTTTCCGTCGTAACCGGTATTGTCTTCGTTAAGGGCAGGACGGCTTTCGCTGTATAAGTAAATTTTTCCTGCATAATCAGCTAAGTGAGGATTTGCGTTAAGTCCGTTTTTAACCCACTCTTCCTTGGTGTGGAAGAAATAAATCGTATCAACGTAGTCGGAGAAAACCTTTTCGTTTACGGTTAAAACGGAGGATGGGAGCATAACTGATTTAAGGTCCTCGCACGCGCCGAATGCAAACGCGTCGATTACGGTAACGCTTGATTGGAAATAGCTGTCGAAGATTACGTTGTCAAGGCTTGGGCATCCAAAAAATGCGTACGCGCCGATTGATTTAACGCTCGCGCCGATTCTTACCTCGTCAAGAGAGGGGCATTCGCTAAAGGTGTAGGGGGCAATTTCGGTTACTGCGTTTGGTATAAACGCCTTGGTAAGACCGCTGTGTCTGAAGGCTCCGTCGCCCAAGGTGTAAAGATTTTGCGGTAAATTTATACTTCTGAGCTGTGAGCAGTATGCAAACGCGCTGACACCGATTGCTTTAAGACCTTGAGGTAGGGTTACCGATTCAAGCCTTGAGCAACCCGAAAACGCAAGGTCGCCGATTGCGATTACGCTTTGGCTGACCGTAACGCGCTCTAAGGAGCTGTGGTTTTCAAACGCACCGCTTGCGATAACTTTTGCGTCAACGTGTACCGAATACGATTGCTTGCCAATATCCACCACGTCAACGAGCGCAACGTACTTGTTTTCTGAGTTGCCTAAATAATAAGCGTTATCGTATCTGTTAAGCCTTAAGGATTCGCAGCTGTCAAAAGCGTCGATACCAACGTACTCAATAGAGTCGGGAATGCTAACGTTTATTATCTGCGAGCTGAAGAAGGCGTTATTGCTAACGTGAGTAAGCCCCTCGGGGAGCTTGACGTGAGAAAGTCTTTTACATGCAGAAAAAGAATATTCGCCGATTTCCTTTAAGCCTGAGCCAAAGCTTACCGACCCAAGCTCGTCGCAATTAAAGAAGGCGTAGTCGCCGATTTTGGTGATAGAGTCTGCAATGGTTAACGATTCAATCACCGTCGAATTGGCAAATGCATTGCTTGCAATTTCCTTGACGGGCAAATCTTTATGAGTATCGCCGCAAACTACCTTTTTTGCAGTGCCTACGTAATTGCTGATAACGTAATAAGAGCCGTCCTCGGAAAGAGTAAATTCTATACCGCTCGTGCTTGCAACCGTTTCAACCCGACTTTCCGCTTCAGACTCCGATTGGCTCGAATTCTTTTTGCAGGAGGAAAAGGCAAGAAGGGAAATTCCGCCGATTAAAGCGAGTGTTAAAGTCAATATTTTCCTTTTCGACATCGTATTTCGACCTCCGAAATATTATTCCAAATATCAGTATATCAAATATTTTATATTTAGTCAATGAATAAACGGAATATTTGTCTATTTCTTTGCTCTCAAACTAAAATATCCAAAAAAACGAAAAAATTGTTAAAATTTTCAATTTGCTATTGAAATCGTTTTAAAAAAGTAATATAATATATAAAGAAAGGCGCAAGGCGCGCTTAAAATTACAGATAAGGACGGTTGAATTATGACTACAGACACTATTAGAAACGTGGCGATTATCGGACACAGCGGCGAAGGCAAGACGACTCTTGCCGAAGCAATACTTTTTAACACGGGAGTGATTGAAAGACAGGGCAGAACTGACGACGGCAATACCGTATGCGACTTTGACCCTGAGGAAATAGCGAGAAAGAGCTCAATCAGTCTTGCGGCTGCAAGATGTAAATATAAAGATAAAAAGGGAAGGGATATTACCTTTAACCTTTTAGACGTTCCCGGCTTCTTTGATTTCGAGGGCGAATTTAACCAAGCGATTGAGGCGTGCGACAGCGCGGTTATAGTAACCGGCGGCTCGGGCACTTTAACCGTTGGTACCGAAAAGGCGATTGAGTACTGCTTAAAGCATGAAATCCCATCAATATTATTCATAAACGGTCTTGATAAAGAAAACAGCAGCTTTATCAAAACCGTAAACGCAATAAAGGAAAAATACGGCAACAAGATTGCGCCCATGATTATTCCTAACATGGTTGACGAAAAGATGAAGGGCTTCGTTAAGGTTGCTTACGGCGTGCTTCGCGATTGGGACAGAAACGAAAGTCCTATTCCCGACCGCTTAAAATCTGACTGGGAAGAGGCTAAGATGGCTCTTGCCGAGGCAGCTGCCGAAAACGACGAAAAGCTTATGGATAAATTCTTCGAGGGCGTTGAGCTTACAGGCGAAGAAATCGAGCACGGCGTAAAGCTCGGCGTTAAGGCTTGCTCTACTATTACCGTACTCGGCGGCAGCGCGCTTAAGAACCAAGGTATATTCAACCTTATGGACAAGATTGTTTCAACCCTTCCTTCTCCGGAGGATAGAAACGACGTGGTATCGGTTGGCGCAGGCGGCGTTGAAATGGTTATCAGCGCGGACAATAACGATAAGGCTATCGTAAGAGTATTCAAGACTATTGTTGACCCGTTCGTGGGTAAGATGAACCTCTTTAAGGTTTTGACAGGTATCGTAAAATCGGGTATGACCTTGTCTAACCCAAGAACCGAAACCTCCGAAAAGGTCAGCGCGCTTTACTACGTAAGAGGTAAAAAGCAAATTCCTACCGACGTTGTTTCGGCAGGTGATATCGGCGCGTTTGCTAAGCTTAACAACGTTCAGACGGGCGACGTTTTGGTTGAGGGCGCAAAGGTTACCCTTCCTCCTATTCCAATGCCTGCGGCTGAATACGCAATGTCAGTCGGCGCAGCTAAGAAGGGCGAGGAGGACAAGGTTTTCGCGGGTCTTAAGCGTTTGCAGGAGGAGGATATTTCCTTTAAGGTTGAGAAAAACCAAGATACGGGCGAAATGCTTCTCGTTGGCGTAGGCGAAACTCACCTTGCGGTAATTTGTAAAAAGCTTAAAACCAAGTTTGGCTGTGACGCCGTTCTTACCGAGCCAAAGGTTGCGTACCGCGAAACTATCAGAAAGTGCGCAGAGGGCGAAGGTAAGCATAAAAAGCAATCGGGTGGCGCAGGTCAATACGGTCACTGTAAAGTAAGATTTGAACCCGGCGCAGAAGACGGTTTATATGAATTTGTTGACGCGGTAGTTGGCGGTGCAATTCCTAACAACTATATT
>JAZNDO010000144.1:0-9144 GCA_045588105.1 Christensenellaceae bacterium
AAGAATTATATTATTTACACGTACGGCTGTCAAATGAACGTACATGAATCTGAAAAAATTGCCGGAATTTTAAGCTCTAAGGGCTACACGAGGTGCGAAAGGGCCGAGGATGCAAACGTAATAGTATACAATACGTGTTGCGTAAGAGAAAATGCGGAGCAGCACGCGTTTGGCAATATAGGTATGATTAAAAAGCTTAAAAAGGAAAGGAAAGATTTAGTTGTTGCCGTTTGCGGATGCATGACTCAGCAGGGCAATTTTGCCGAAAAGCTTTCCTCGGTATTTCCTTACGTCGATATAATTATCGGCACCTTTAACATGAACAGATTCGGCGAAATTTTAGATGAAAAGCTTAATTCAAAAAAGAAAATAATTGAAATTTTAGAAAAAAACGGCGAAATTTGCGAAACTGTAGTACCTCTTCGCTCAAGCTATCCAAACGCTTGGGTAAACATTATGTACGGCTGTAATAACTTTTGCTCGTACTGCGTAGTTCCCTTTGTAAGAGGCAGAGAGAGAAGCAGAAGACTTGAAAACGTTTTAAAAGAGGTCAAGGGTTTAGTTGAAAACGGGTATAAGGAAATAACTCTTTTAGGTCAAAACGTAAACTCGTACGGAAAAGACCTAAACGACGGCTCGTCCTTTGCTAAGCTTATTGAAGAAATTGCTAAATTTGAAGGCAAATTCAGACTTAGATTTATGTCAAATCACCCAAAGGACATTACCGAAGATGTGGTAAAGGCAATTGCAAACAACCCTCACGCATGCAAGGCAATTCATCTTCCCGTGCAGTCGGGCTCAACCGAAATTCTTTCTGCAATGAACAGAAAATACACGAGAGAGCAATATTTGAAAGAGGTTGAAATGATTCGTTCAATTATCCCGGGCTGCGCCTTGACAACAGATATTATAGTCGGATTCCCGGGTGAAACAGAGGAGGACTTTTCAGATACCGTATCCTTGGTCGAAGCCGTTGGCTACGACGGGGCGTTTACCTTTGTATATTCGCCGAGAGAAGGAACTAAGGCGGCTCAAATGACAAATCAAATACCTGCAGACGTCAAAAAGGACAGGATTATGCGTCTCGTGGATATTCAAAACGAGAGAAACAGAATTGATTCCTTAAAATACGTAGGCAAGACGGTTGAAATTTTGGTTGAGGACTACGACGGCAAGAAAAAATCGTATATGGGAAGAGATGAAAGAGGCAGGATGGCTTATTTTGAGTACGGCAAAAATCTCGTTGGCAAATTCGTACAGGTTCAAATAACCTCAACGGGCGGCATGTCGTTACTCGGCAAGGTTGTTAAGGTAGAAGAGGAGGCTTAATTATGGGTTTATCACCAATGATGGAGCATTACAAAATAATAAAATCGCAATACTCCGATTGCATAATTTTTTACCGTCTCGGCGACTTTTACGAGATGTTTTTTGAGGATGCCGAAAAGGCTTCTAAAATACTTGATTTAACGTTGACAGGCAGAGATTGCGGAGATAAACAGCGCGCGCCGATGTGCGGCGTACCGTTTCACGCGGCAGACGACTATATTGCAAAGCTCGTTGAGCACGGTGAAAAGGTTGCTATTTGCGAACAGCTTGAGGCTCCTGTCCCCGGTAAAAAGTTAGTTGAAAGAGACGTAATAAGAATCGTTTCGGCAGGCACTTTAACCGAAGAGAATCTGATTGACGAAAAGAAAAACAACTTCATTTTATCAGCTTATTCAAACGGCAAAAAATGCGCTATTGCATGGTGTGACATTACAACGGGTCAGTTTTATACGAGAACTTTAGACAGAAATGACTTAATCGCAGAGCTTTGCGATAACTTAGTAAGAATTTCGCCTGCTGAAATTATCGCCAATAAAGACCTCGTTATCGAATCAAAGGATTTCCCCATAGTAAAGCACGGCGTTATCCCAAGCTTTTCGTTTTTCGACGAGAAGGAATTTTCGGAATATTTGGCAATTGACGTCATAAAAGAGCAATTTAACGTTAAGAGCCTGTCTGCATACGGAATAGAAAACGACAGCGAGGCTATATCGGCGTGCGGCTCGCTTATATCTTATCTGAGAAAAACACAAAAGCACGCGCTCAAAAACATAAACGGCGTAACAAAAGAGATGTCCGACGAGTTTTTGATTTTAGATTCAATTGCCCTTCGCAACTTAGAGCTTGTTAGGTCTATGAGAGACAACAAGTCATACGGCACGCTTTTATGGGTGCTTGACAAAACGAGCACTTCTATGGGCAGCAGAAATCTTTCAAATTGGATTGTAAACCCATTGACAGACCCTCAAAAAATCAACTATAGATTGGACGGCGTAGAGGAGCTGTATAAAAACGCGCTTATAAGGGGAGGGCTGACAGAGCATCTAAAATCCATTAAGGATATCGAGAGACTGTCCGGCAAGATATCAAACGGAAATATCAACCCAAAGGACTGCGAAAGTCTTGGAGTTTCCCTTTCGGCAATGCCAAATATAAAGATGCTTTTGCTCGGCTGTACTTCTCAAATTTTAAACGACGTAAACGACAGTATTTTTGATTTTACCGATATAGTTAAGCTTTTAAAAAGCGCGATTGAAAGCAATCCTCCGGTAATGACCAAGGACGGCGGATATATCAGCAAGGGCTTTGACCCCGAGCTTGACAGGCTGAGAAATATAAAAACAAACGCAAAATCGATAATTGACGACATTGAAAGAAGAGAAAGAGAAGCTACGGGTATCAAAAACCTTAAGGTTGGCTTTAACAGGGTTTTCGGCTATTATATCGAAATCACAAACTCATTTAAGGACCTCGTTCCTTATTCGTACGTCAGAAAGCAAACCTTAACGGGCGCTGAAAGATACATAACCGAGGAGCTTAAGCAGCTTGAGGAAGAGGTGCTTACGAGCGACGAGAAGGCAAAGCAGCTTGAGCTTTCTATTTACAATAAAATAAAAGAGATTTTAAGCGATAACATCAAAAAGCTACAAAGAACCTCAAGGGCAATAGCATGCTTAGACGTTCTTACAACCTTTGCAACGCTTGCAAAAAAGAATAATTACGTGCGCCCTGAAATCGTAGACGACGCAAAGGCTACGCTAAGTATCGTCGGAGGCAGACATCCTGTCGTCGAGGCTGTTTCAAAAGAGCAGTTTATTGC
This sequence comes from Christensenellaceae bacterium, assembly GCA_045588105.1. Classification (GTDB taxonomy): domain Bacteria; phylum Bacillota; class Clostridia; order Christensenellales; family Borkfalkiaceae; genus UBA10281. The sequence goes on from JAZNDO010000144.1 coordinate 3,149, forward strand.
AAACGATAGCTATCTCGACGTTGCAGACAACCGCATGATGATTATTACCGGACCTAACATGGCAGGTAAAAGCACGTATATGCGCCAAAACGCATTGATTGCAATTATGGCGCACTTCGGCTCATTCGTTCCGGCAAAATCTGCGCAAATTCCTATAATTGACAGAATATTCACAAGGGTTGGGGCGAGCGATAATTTAATATTCGACCAAAGCACGTTTATGGTCGAAATGACGGAGGTGGCTTCAATCGTTTTAAACGCGACGGAAAGGAGCTTGCTTATTTTAGACGAGGTTGGCAGAGGCACGAGCACCTACGACGGCCTCAGCATCGCGTGGGCAGTAGTTGAGCATCTTGCATCAAGAGTAAGGGCAAAAACTCTGTTTGCAACTCACTATCACGAGCTTTCCGAGCTTGAGGGTGTTATAGAAGGCGTCAAAAATTATAAGATTACGGTAAAAGAGATAGGCGGAAAAATAGCCTTCCTCAGAAAGATTACGCGCGGCAGCGCACACAGAAGCTTTGGTATAGAGGTTGCGTCTCTTGCAGGCGTTCCTCAAAATATCACGGTCAGAGCAAAGCAAATTCTTAAGGGACTTGAAAAAAACGATATTACCAAAACGATGATTTGCGCCGAAGAATACGCAGAGGCTGAAGAGGAAATTCAGCTGAGCGAGGTTGAAGAGATTCTTGCCGAAACTGACGTAAATTCAATAACCCCAATGCAAGCTTTAACTTTACTTGCAGGGCTTAAAGAAAAGGTAACTAAAATATGAAAAGAATAAACGTTTTAGACAAAAGCGTATACAACAGAATAGCCGCAGGCGAGGTCGTTGAGCGCCCGTTTTCAGTCGTCAAGGAATTGGTTGAAAACTCCATTGACGCAGGCGCGGACGAAATTACCGTTACGGTTGAAGACGGCGGTAAAAAGCTCGTCAGAGTTTCCGATAACGGCTCGGGTATTCACAAGGACGATTTAAAAAAGGTTTTTTTGCCACACGCTACAAGTAAAATTGCCGAGGTAGAGGACCTCGATAAAATTTTGACCTTAGGATTCAGGGGCGAGGCGTTAGCCTCTATTTCCGCGGTATCCAAAACCACCGTTGCATCAAAAACCGCAGATTCCGAAATCGGCTACTGCATTACCTGCGAGGGTGGTGAAATAGGCGAGGAGGACGTTTGTCCAACCGAAAAGGGAACTGTAATTTCAGTTGAAAATCTGTTTTATAACACTCCGGCAAGAGCAAAGTTTTTAAAGCCCACGAAAAACGAAGAGTCGGATATTTCAAATATTTTGACAAGGCTTATTCTCGCTAACCCGACTATAGCCTTTAAATACGTCGTTGACGGAAAAACCGCGCTGCAGTCGTTTGGCGGCGGATTAGACGAGGCAATTATAGAAATTTACGGCTATGAAACGATAACCGACTGCATTAAAATAGAAACCGTTAAAAACGGTATCAGAATCAACGGATATATAGGTCACTACTATTTTACAAAACCTAACAGGACCTATCAAACTGTAATTCTTAACGGAAGATACGTCGTAAACAGCACGATATCCTCAGCCGTACACAACGCCTACGCAAACTATCTTATGAAGCGTAAATATCCTTTTTACGTGCTGAATATCGAAATGATGCCCGAGGCGGTCGACGTCAACGTCCATCCAAACAAAACTGACGTAAGATTTATTGACAATCAAGTAGTTTACGGTACCTTATTCTCGGTAATTTCCCACGTTTTGGACGGCGCACCTCAAGCTTTGAATATAGTTCAAAAAAACGATTATATACAGTTAGACCCGGGCGACAGACCTATCGTAAAGAAAATTTCTCCTCCCGGCATTGAGGATGCGATAAACGTCAGCTGTGACAGACCCTTCGTTTCATCCTTCTCAAGCGGAGAAAAATCATCCTTCACCTTCAGCGATATAGATAAGCGCGAAGACGAAAAAGAAAATACCGCCCCCATATCGGTAGACGATATTTTTGCTGAAAACAAAAAATATATAGAAGAGCTTGAGGCTGAAAAAAGCAAATTACAAGCACTGCAAGAGGAGCTTGATATTCAAGCTGAATATAAGGTCATAGGCCAAGTGCTTTCAACCTATCTTATTCTTGAAAAAGGAGAGAATATATATTTCATAGACCAACACGCAGCGCATGAAAGACTCTTATTCGATAGATTTACCGACGAATATAAGCTGGGTAAGGTTGCAGACCAACCGATGATTTTACCTCACCTCGTACATACAAACGAAAAGGAAAGCCAATTTTTGCTCAGTAAATTTGAAGATTTCAGAGCAATGGGAATAGATATCGTTGAGTACGAGGAAAACGTTTTTGCAATATACGCCATACCCTTAACCCTTTGGGATATGGACTTAAATAAATTCTTCGACGACGTTTTAAGTGACGTGAGCCAACTCAGGCAAATAGAAATTACTGATATATTACGCGAAAAAATCGCCCAAAAGGCGTGTAAGGCGGCAATAAAATCGGGGAAAACTCTTTCTCAAGACGAAATCGAATGCCTGCTTTCAATGCTCAACAGTAATATGACCTTACGTTGTCCTCACGGCAGACCCATTACGGTTAAAGTCTCAAGGGCGGAGATTGACAAATGGTTCAAGAGAATAGTTTAAATAAAATTATCGTCGTTTGCGGTCCTACGGGCTCGGGTAAATCTGCGCTTTCGGTAAAGCTTGCTTTAAAATACGGCGGAGAGGTCGTATCTGCAGATTCTGTCGCAATATATCAAGGCTTAGACGTCGGCTCGGCAAAGCCCACTAAGGAAGAAATGCAGGGCGTAAGCCATCACCTTATCGACGTCGTATCTCCCTTTGACGAATTTTCCGTTTCAGACTATGAAAAAAAGGCGTTAGAGGCTATCTCTTCAATTATATCAAGAGGGAAGCTGCCTATAATATGCGGCGGCACGGGCTTTTATATTAATTCAATATTATATAAAATGAGCTACGGCAAGGCAAAGGGCGATCTAAATATCCGTAAAAAATATCAGCTATTAGCCGAAGAGAAGGGCAATCAGGCGGTTTTCGACGTATTAATGGAAAAAGACCCTGAAACGGCGAAAATTTTACACGTAAACGATTTGGTAAGAGTTATAAGGGCACTTGAAATCGTAGAAAGCTCGGGAATAAAAAAATCGGAGATTATAGATGAAAAAGCTCCGAGATTTGATTTTATTTCAATTATGACCGACATGCCGCGAGAGCTTTTATACGAGCGCATCAATAAAAGGGTAGACCTTATGATTCAAAACGGAATCGAGGAAGAGGTCAAAGGGCTTTTAGAAAAAGGCGTAACCGTAGAAAATCAATGTATGCAGGGCATAGGCTATAAAGAGGTCGCCGAGAGTATAGAAAACTGTTTAGACTTTCCGTCGGAGCTTGTTAAAATGAATTCAAGGCGTTACGCAAAAAGACAAATTACCTTTTTCAAGCGCTTTGAAAACCTTATAAAGTATAACCCATTGCAAGAGGGCGAGCTTGAAAAACTTTGCAAAATCATAGATAATTTCTTAAATAATTAAAAGTTTTCTAACAAATCACAAGGCTTTATAACAGTTTAATAAAAAAATGCGAAAGCGTCGCTTTCGCATTTTCTATTTTATAAGCTTAGTATAAAAGGCTGTCAAAAAGGGCTTGTCTGAATAAATAAAATTTTCGGTATATCCAATAAAATTACAAAACTCGTTTAAGGAGAGTATCTTAACCTTCTTTAATTGCTTTTGACTAAGATATGCAATTCTTTTATCCTCGCTCTCGTCGGTCACGAAAACGGTCGTAAGGTCGGTATCGTGGTCATAAGAGTAGCTTCTCTCGTAGCAAAGGTCGATTAACGTTCTTGTAAAGTTTACGTCAAGCTTTTCAATTTTAGATGAAAAGCAAACCCTTTCTATCGGTTTTTGCACGTAAGGTAAATTTCTTAAATACTCGGCGAAGACAAACGACTGTATCCGCTTGCTGATTTTCAGTCCGTAAAGACCTTCAATAAGCGCGTCGGAGTAGCACATATGATAGCCGTTGCGCAAGTTTACGCCTCTATGTATCTTAAACCTTTTAACAGTATCCTTCAAAGTAGTGCCTTCTGCGTCTAAGAAGCTTTTTAAAAGCAAAACTGAGCCAACCGCATCCTCGTCCGAGCGGTGCGCGAGGTATTCAATACCAAACTTTTCGTTTAATGTTTTTAGACCCACAGAGGTGTCCTCAGGGTGCATAAGCTGATAGATATACTGCACGTCGTAAAACTTATATTCAATTCTTTTGAGCGAATATTTGTCGCAGGCGTCGTTTATATACTTTACGTCGTTACCCATTGAAAATCCAAGGACGGTTCTGCCTTTGAATAAATCTTTAATTTTGCCGTATAATTCGCTGAATTTAGGAGCTTTTCTGAATTCCTCAACAGTGTACGCAAAGGTTATTCCCGTCCGTTTTGCGTTTTTCTTATCGCCGACCTGAAATCTTTTAGGAAGAGGATTAAACAGTAAGTCCTCTTGGCAAATTACGTTTAAATTTTCATCGCAAATAGCGTAGCCGAGACTGCAAAGACTGCCGTCGTCAGAACGCCCGGTACAGCTTTCGGTATCAATTACAAGGTATTCCATATCAGTATTTTCTTATAAGTCCAACGACTACTCCCAAAATTTTAACGTCAGGTAAAATAATATCTTGCATAGTTGAGTTTTCGGGATGGAGAACGATATATCCGTCCTTTTTGTAAAATCTTTTTACCGTAGCGCTTTCATCATAATAAGCAATGGCAATTTCACCGTTTTTGCAGTCGTCCTGCTTTTTTACGATAACTCTGTCACCGTTAAATATACCGGCTTCAATCATACTGTCGCCCTTAACCCTTAACATAAAAATTTCTTTTTCGTCACCGAATTCACTTGGCAGAGGGCAGTATTCTTCAAGGTTTTCATAGGCAAAGATAGGCGTGCCTGCGGTAATAGTACCGATAAGCGGAACGTTTATTGCAGGGGCTGCGTGAGAATTGTTGAGCATAATAGCTCTTTTTTTATTACCGCCAATCGTGATTTCGCCCATTTCCTCAAGCTTTTTTAAATACAAATGACAGGTAGCAGTTGATTTTATACCAACTGCAGAGCAAATTTCCCTGACGGAAGGCGGGAAACCGTTTTCTTTTATATAGTCTTGAGTAAACACTAAAACCCTGTTGATTTTTTCTTGCACCTTAGACATAAAGCTATCCTTTGTTAAAATTTTCTCTCACAGTTATATTTTAACATATTAAATTTTAAAAATCAAACATTTGTTCATATATTTTTTCTTGATTATTATAAAAAAAATTAGTATAATATAGATACCGACAAAACTTGGTTTTAAAAGGAGATTATTATGCCGAATAAAATTAAAGAGTGCGTATTAAGAGACGGCCCATGCACAGATTGCGGAGAGTGTGACATGTGCGACCTTAATCCCTTAAAGGTTTGCGACAACTGCGAAAAATGTATCAATTTTGAGGACGTTGCCTCGATTAAAATTGAAACTATAGAAAAAAATAAGTAAAATCACTCTAATTTAGCAAAAATTCTTGCAAAAAAACGTTTTTTAATATATAATATTAAAAAGAGGTAGTTTAGTCGAGAGGTTTATATGACGGAAGAAATATTGACAACTGAATCGGAAGAGGTCGAAAAGCAGGAGAAGGATACGCTTATCGACTATACGGCTATTGCTCCCGATTTTGAATCGGTGGTTGATTTCGTTCCAAGGCTTTCATTTTTTGAGGGTCCTCTTGATTTCTTACTTTTCCTTGTCAACAGGGCTAAAATCGAAATTCGTGAAATTTTCGTTTCCGAGGTGACCGAGCAATTCGTTTCTTACGTTGAAAGCGCGGAGGATTTGGATATCGAAAAGGAAAGCGAATATTTAAACATGGCGGCGACATTGCTGGAAATTAAATCAAAGGCGTTACTTCCTGTAATTACCTTTGACGACGATTTTGG
>JAZNDO010000145.1:0-1829 GCA_045588105.1 Christensenellaceae bacterium
ACCGCTTGGCCTCCGACTTCATGAGCAGCACGGCTCATCAGCGTGAGGTTGCCGACCTTAAAGCTGCAGGTCTTAATCCTATACTTTCTGCAAATAGCGGTGCAGCTATGGGTTCTGGAGCAACGGCTGTTTCTTCTTTTGGCGGTTCATCGGCGCAAGGTTCGTATAATCAATCTTCAATGCAAGATTCTCTTTCTTCTTTAGCTAATACTTTAGGCGGAGTAGCTTCGGCAGGCATGAAAATGAGTGTTGAGACGCAGCCTCAGAATACATATCAGAGAGTATATCGTAACGGTAAGCTTGTCAGAGTCGTATCTACGGAGACAAATAAAGGTTAATGAGCTGTAACAGTCCTTTGTATCGTCTTCCGACAATAATTGAAGCCGTGCCTGCTCAGTTTCAGCATAGAGTTCGGCACGGCGGTATAATAATGAACAGGCAAGACCGTGACCTTCTTATAGTTAAGTATGGCAAGAAAGAAGACTGGTTTCAACAGATTGCTTGCGGACAATGTACAGCTTGCAGGTTAGAGTATTCTCGCCAATGGGCAATTCGTTGCGTTTTAGAGTCCAGTTATTACAAGTATAACTGGTTTGTTACGTTAACATATAATGACGAGTGTCTTCCGAAAGGTCGGGTTTTAAACATGGAGACTGGCGAAATTGAACGAAACGAGAAAGGTGAAGATTTAGCCGTGCTCGAACCTCAAGACGTAACGGACTTTTTTAAGCGACTCAGAATGTCTGCTGAGCGTAAAGGGCTTCGGCATGACGATAAAGATGATAACCGTTATTTTTATTGCGGTGAATACGGTGAGCAGTTTAAACGTCCTCATTATCACGTGTTGTTTTTCGGCCTTGACATACCCGATTTAGAGATAGCTTATGCTAAACGCGGTAACGTGTTTTTTTACTCCAATTGGCTTGAAAAGCTTTGGGGTAAAGGCATTGTTGTTATAAGCCAGCTTAACTTTGACAGTGCTGCATACACGGCGCGTTACGTTATGAAGAAGCAAAAAGGTAAGGGTCTTAAGGAGTTTAAGTCTAAAGTTAAAAAGATTATTCTTCCCGAGTCGATGGGTGGCGAGATTAAGATAGATGAGTTCCAAGAGGAGTTCTGCAGGATGAGCCGTCGCCCTGGCATCGGTAAAAAGTACTTTGACGAGCACAAGGATGACATTTATGAAACGGACAGCTTATACGTCAAAGCAAGTAAAGGTCTTATGAAAGTAAAACCGTGTCGATATTACGATACTCTTTTTGACGTTATAGACCCTGATAAACTGCAGAAAATTAAACAGCAGCGTAAACGTGTCGGCAAGGCGCAAAAACAGCTTAAAATGGCAAATACGACCTTGAACGAGGTTGAATACGGTGAAATGTTAGAACGTAAAAAGCAAGAACAAGTTAAAAAGTTGAAGAGAGAGGTCGAGTGACCCCTCTCTTTTTACGTAGAGTAAAGCGCCAATGCTGCTAAGCAGCATAAAGGTAATGGCGCTGATATCGAGAGAATTCAATTTCCCTTAATAGCCTTTGAGCGACCCTTGGGCGCGGCGCAAGCCAGGGTCATTACGGCAATTAAATGAACTCTGACTTATAAGCCGTATACACCCGGCTAACGGAAAATTTGTTCTATCACTTGACAATTCGACATGATAAATAATAAAATAAAAATAATTAAAAAATAAAAAAATAGTAATAATAGGAGAATTGTCTCAATGTTTAGATTTTGGATGGTGTTTTGTTTAGTAATGATTATCGGATGCTTAGCATTTTGCGTAATTTTTTTGGAAAGCATATATATGCTTTTAAAAAAAATTAAAGATAAAA
>JAZNDO010000146.1:0-1917 GCA_045588105.1 Christensenellaceae bacterium
GGCACTGCAAACGCTATTTATCAGAATATTTCTTTCATAAAGAGATATAATCCTGAATACGTGCTTATACTTTCGGGCGACCACATTTACAAAATGAATTACGGCAAGATGCTTGAAAGACATAAAAAGTCGGGAGCAGACTGTACGATTGCAGCAATCAGAGTGCCCCTTGCCGAGGCTTCGAGATTCGGTATATTAAACGTTGACGAGGACGGAGTTATATATCAGTTTGAGGAAAAGCCCGCTAAGCCTAAGAGCGACCTTGCATCTATGGGTATATATATCTTCAGCGCGGAAAAGCTTTATAAGTACTTAGAGGCTGACGAGGCTGACCCAAACAGCTCTAAGGACTTTGGTAAGAACGTTCTTCCCACCATGCTTGAAGCAGGCGAGAAGATGGTTTCTTACACCTTCGACGGCTATTGGAAGGACGTTGGTACGATAAATTCCTTATTTGAATCTAATATGGACTTACTCGGCAATTCTCCTGAGTTTGATATTACAGACCCAAGCTGGAGAATCAGGTCGCGTAATCCTATCGCGCCGCCTCACTACGTAGGTGAAAGCGGAAGATTGGTAAATTCAATCGTCGCTTCGGGTTGTGAGATTGAGGGTATCGTAGAAAACAGCATTTTATCGCACGACGTCGTCGTAAAGAAAGGTGCCGTAGTTAAAAACGCTATAATTTACAGCGGTACCGTAATCGGCGAAAACGCTGAGGTAAACTATGCTATTATTGACGAGAACGTGTCAGTCGGTAAGGGCGCAAAAATCGGCGAAAACGTTGAATGCGAGCTTAAAATCAGCGTGCTTGGAAGAGATATTACGGTTTCTGACGGCAAGCAGGTTAAGGCCGGCGACATTATAGACGAGAACGTTTAAGGAGGGGTGAAAAATGAAAAGAGCATTAGGTTTAATATTTTCAAATATACACGACGATAACGTGCCTGAGCTTACCGTAAAAAGAACGGTAGCTTCAATTCCTTTCTGCGGCCGTTACAGACTTATCGACTTTGCCCTTTCCAACATGGTAAATTCTTCAATCGCAAAGGTCGGAGTTATTACAAAGAGCAATTATCAATCGCTTATGGACCACTTGGGCAGCGGTAAGGATTGGGATTTGGCAAGACACTACGGCGGTCTTTACATACTTCCTCCGTTTGGCGTATTGGAGAATAATTCCTTGTATACAACGAGGCTTGAGGCCCTTAAAAACGTAATAGGCTTTTTAAGTAAATCTACCGAGGATTACGTCGTTATGAGCGATTCGGATATGGTTTGTAACATAAACTTTAAGCCTATTATTAAAAAGCACGTAGAATCGGGCTGCAGCATTACCTTGGTTTACGTTGATAAAAAAAGAGAGGACGTAGTTGGCGCAAACAACGCCTTCTTAACCGTAAATGACGGTATTTTAACCGACCTTGCATTTGACAGCAAGGAAAGTGACGTTCATCTTTATACCAATATCTGCATTGTTGAAAGAAGAGTTTTAATCAATCTTATTGCAGAGGCAATTTCTCACGGAAGAAAGCATTTCTTAAAGGACGTCGTTTTGCCTGAGCTTAAGGCAGGCAGAATAGGCGCTTACAGGCACGACGGCTATTACGAGGAAATTACCACACTCGGCAAGTATTACGAAGAGAGCATGAGATTCCTTGATAAGGACGTCAGAGAAGAGGTTTTCAGAAAAGCTAACGTCTACACGAAGGTAAAGGACTCCGCTCCAACTAAATACGGCGACAATTCTGTCGTTAAAAACTCACTCATAGCAGACGGATGTCAAATTGAGGGTGAGGTTTACAACAGTATAATTTTCCGTGGCGTTAAGGTTGGCAGAGGTACCGTCGTTAAAAACAGTATATTAATGCAAAACACCATAACGGGTGAAAATATTACTTTAAACTGCGTAATAGC
>JAZNDO010000147.1:0-3865 GCA_045588105.1 Christensenellaceae bacterium
CCTTGTTAACGGACGGTAATTCCTTGATATATGGTGTGGCACAATCAAAAGAATATATCGTAGCCATTATTGTAACGGCTATTGTGACTATAATTTGTTTTGCCGTCAGCATACCGATATTTAACAAGAAGCATTTATAAACCAACTCAGCCCTTGTTCCGAAATGGAGCGAGGGCTTTCTCAAACCTCAATATCTGCATCGCTGTAGTCAAAGAAAACGCTCGGCGAGAAAAGCAGCTTCCGAAGGTGGTCTGTCCCAAAATGTAGGACAGACCTCTTTTGCGTGAAATGTTTGCACAGATTTGCGAAAATGAAGCCAAAATTTACAGATGCTTCTTTTCTGCCGTAGGACAAAACAGAGCAAAAGTATAGATAAATCAAGGCTTTTTGTGATATTGCATCCACTCCTATCATCTTGCGTATATGGTAAGCAGGTCAAAACGGCAGATTTTTGAGAGAAATCTCGCTCCGTTCATATTCTCTTACTTGAAAAAAGCCGCAAAATATGGTAAAATAGAATACCAACAAAACTACGAAAGGAGGGTTAACGATGACGGCAGAAAAGAAAAAATATGAATTCATGCGTATCATAGCGCTTGACGGCAGTACCATTTACAGAAGCAAAGGCTTGACCGCGCTGAAGGACGGCAAGACAAACGCTTGCAAAAGAGTGTTGTATGGATAGAAAAACGGTTGACTCTGCTCTCAAAGGCCTTGAATCTCGTGGACTTATGAAAAAGGTCAGCCGACAACGAGAGGACGGAACGAGGACGAGCAATATGTACTATCTCGTCAGGCTCTTGGAATAGTGACAGGTGTACTGCGTAAATGTTTCCTATCAAGAACAAGACACAGTCTAAGTATTACAGCAGAAAAGAAATAAATATATGGACTTTTGCAAGACGCAAAATTTGATACGCATAAACAAAACGCCTTCCGCTTTTACGCCGGCACGATTTCTCCGCTAAGGATAGCAGACAAATGGTTGCCGTTTCTTTTTTTAACAGATATAAATATACGCCGAGCAGAGATGCCCGGCGTAAAGCTTAAAATTTTATTACGTTGTCTGCTGAATCTATTACTGCTTGTCGGTGAGAAATAATTATAACCGTCTTGTTTTTTAAGGCTTTTATATTTTCTAACAATCTTTGCTCGGTCTGCTCATCTAAGGCTGAGGTAGCCTCGTCCAAAAGCAAAATCGGTCTATTGGAGATAAACGCTCTTGCAACCGCAAGCCTTTGCCTTTGCCCCTCAGAAAGACCTCCTCCCTGTTCGGTTAAAACCGTTTGCAAGCCGTTTGGCAAATCGTAAACGAACTCTGCGCACGCGCATTTTATAGCCTCTTCAACTCTTTGCTCCAAAGCCATCTTATCATTACTCTCAGCAAAAAAGGTTAAATTCTCGTAAATACTGCCCGTAAATAAAAAATTGCCCTGCGGAACGTAAGAAAACAAGCCTCTATGGCGAGAATCAATCTCAACCCTTTCTCCTTCGCAATCAAAATATACAGCGCCTCTTTGGGGGGTGTAAACACCTAAAAGCAGCTTAAAAAGAGTACTCTTGCCAACACCCGAAACGCCGTATATACAGGTTAAAGCGCCTTTTTTAAGGTTGGCGTTCAAATTGTCTAAAACCAAGTCTTTATCATAAGAAAAAGTGAGGCCTTCAACACTTATTCCGTTGATTTTTTCATAATCTAACGGACTGACGCTCAATACGCACTCTTCCTCTAAGCTGTCGATTTCGCAAAGTCTTTCAGCGCTTGCCTGCCTTGAATAATATGCCGGCATTATCGCGGAAACGGTATTTAAAGGCCTCTGCAGCTGTTCCATTAAAAGAACGATTGAAAGAACCGAGCCGTACTCCATTCCGTTCATTATCCCAAAGGAGCACCAAATAATTGCCAAAACCAAGCCCAAATTGGTAACGACGCTATATAAAACGCCAACTAAAGAATTGAGCTTTGCCCTGCCTAATCTGCGACTTTTATAAACGTCCAATATCTTTTCAGCCTTTTGATACGTTTTTTCTTCAGCGCCGTACGCCTTTACCGTTAAAGATGAAACCACACTCTCCTGCATAAACGACCTGCTTTGACCGTCTGCGGAAACGATTTCTTTATAATACCACTTGGTCTTTTTTCTTAAAAAAGCCGAAATTCCTATTACTAAAATTCCACCTGCGACAAAAAACAGGGTAAACAGCACGTCTATTGCGAATAAAGCGACTATTGCGCCGACTATTTGAATAATCATACCGACGGCTTGAGGGAGTATGCTGACGGTCGAGCCCGCAACCTCCGAAGTATCAGCCGTTATTCTCGTAACGACGTCGCCGCTATGGTAGTCCTTAACGCTTGCATAATCGGCCTTTAAAACCTTTCTAAAAAGCTTACCTCTCAAATCGGTAACTATCGTTGCCCTACACCTTTCGGCATAATAATTTATAACTGCTCTCAGTCCGATTCTTAAAACCAAAAGGCTTAAAACCACGGTGGCAAACAATATAAGGCGCTTGGTATTCTTGTCCGTTGCGCTATTGACAAGCTCGCCCGAAAAATACGCAAAACCAAGCGAGCATACCGTTGCAAGCACGGTCATAACCGTCAGAATAACTATCCACGGTCTGTATTTTGAAATATTATGGCTGAGCCATATTTTCCCCTGTGCGTTGGCTTGCTTTTTCATTTTATTTTCCCTTGAGTATTCTTTTTGCCACTCTTTTTAATTTTATTTTTAACGTTATCAATGCTCTTCTCGGCTTATACCAAAAAAGCCTTCTTTTTACGTAACGGAGATATTTGGGGTCGTCGGTCATAATAGGCTTTTCTTTTTTGAAATACTGCGTTAAAACGCCTATTACCTCTTCTTCTTTTACTGTTTCGTCGTAATAGCAATTATCTCCGCGGATTATATAACCGCTATCGGTAACCTGCAAAACCCTATGCAAAACGTAATCCTTGTCCTTGCGTGTGTAAAGCGCAACGTCCAAGGGCTTTAAGCGTTCGGTTTTTCTTTCAATAACAACAACGTCCCTTCCGCTACGTATCATAGGAAGCATGCTGATACCGACGGTCGTGCCGACGAATCTACCCTCGGTTTCCAACAGCGTTTTTATATCAGTCTTGATTTCGGTCATTATCTACCCCCGTGAGACGCTCGTAAGAGGTTTTAAACGCCTCGTAAGATATATCGCATTTCATAAGATAAGACGGAACGCTTTTTACCAAAAGGTCTGCAAGCTCCAAGGTTCTTGCAACCATTTCTATATTTTTAGGCATTAAAAGCTGAATAAAAAGCCTTTCGGCAACCTTTTCAACGGAAATTTTACTAATCTCATTGATTTTAGACTGCTCTAAAAAGCACAGGCTTTTAAGCCTTCCCTTGCCGTTATAACCGAGCTTTTCCTTGCCCATCCACGGAGTTCCGTATACGGTAAACTCTCCGTTCTTATAACCTATTATAGGCTTATCTCCGTTTAAAATTTTTGCGCTTGGAAGATTTTTAAGCCAAAGCCCTGTATGAGTAGATTTGCCCGTACCGCTTTTACCCAAAAAAGCGTAACAGCTCCCCTCGTATTCAAGCACGGCGGTGTGCATCAAAAATCTATCCCACTTAGGCATTTGCTCGCACATTTTGCGATAGATACAAAGATTTTCTATATATCCGTCCGAAAACTCGGTAGATTGCTTCTTTTCCGCTAAGAATTCCTCTTGGGTAACCTCAATTTCAAGGTCGACGGGACCTTGTTGGTCAGCAGATAAATAATCCCTGCAAAACCTATCGGTAAAAGGCAATTTATTATTAATTTTTATTCTTAATTCTGCAATCTCGTAAACCATTTTATATATTTTAACATAAATAAA
>JAZNDO010000148.1:0-3018 GCA_045588105.1 Christensenellaceae bacterium
TAATATTTTTCCTCTGCCTTTTCCCACTCTTCAATCTTCACAAGTCCGTCAATCTCGTCCAGAATATACTCTAATTTACGGTAATCCTCGCCGTGCGCCTCTTTAGTCTCGGTTGGATTTTCGTTTAAAGACTCGTAATATTTTATTGCCATAGAAGAGGGCATCTCACTTCCGCAAGCAGAGCAGGTAACCTTGTGCCCGTCTTGTCCTACGGTAAAATCATAACCGCAATTCGGACATTTTGCATTTATTTTTTTATTTGCTTCCATTTTTCTCTCCGTTAAAATTTGTAAACGCTCTTTCCCTCAGCATCCTTATATTTGCGCATTTCAATTCTGAAATCGTTGTACGCGCTCGTGTTTATATCCTTCATTAACGATTTATAAACGGACACCAAAGTATCGCCAAACTCCTTGTCGTGGGTAGGATTTGCAAGCACTACCGCTCTTTTTAAAGCGCTTTTGTCCGAATACTCAATTATATTGATAATTGCAAATTCAGCAGCCTGCTCCTTTTCGCCTTGGTTATATAAAACCATAAACACGGTATTTGCATAATAATCGTAGGTCGAATACTCGTCTTCCTCTATATCCGCGTCCTCCTTGGCGCAATAATCGGCAAAAGCCACCGTGTTATTGTAAGCCTCGAATAACAAAACGCCGTACTTAGCGACCTTATCCTTTTCTTCAGAATAAACTGCGCTGTCTATAACCTCTATCAAATCCTCTAACGTGCCTTTTTTTTCATATTCGCGCTCTAAGCAAGACGTTGCAAGCTTTTTCATACCAAGGTCGTGGCAGATTTTGGCAGAAAATTTTGGAGCGAAAGCAAATATTGAAAACACACTGATAATAAATATGCTTATAAACGCGAGCGCCGTTATGGCAGCCGTTTTTAAAATTCCTTTTAACATAATACACCTCAGCTTTTATGATAACATAAAAAGGGTTAAAAATCAACTTTTTTATAAAAAAACAGCATTATTATTAAGCTTAAGACATAAATTCTTTATAAGGAGCCTGACTTGTGCCAAAAAAGCTTTTAATGCTGTTATCCGTAATTCCTTTAACTCTTTTTTGCTGCTGTAAAAGCAAAAATGCTTACGCCCAAAATGTCTCTCAGTTAAGGTGCAACGTGCTTAAATACGAGTGTGAGGACTTTTCTCTCGTGGCGTACTGCGACACGAAGGAATCTCCGCTTACAGACGACGGAGCTGTGGGTAAAGCAGATAATTTTCTTGTTTTTAAGCTGACGCCAAAGGCTGTTCAAAATTACGATAATTGCTCCGTGCAATTTTATATAAATGATAGAGCTTATACCGGTAATTTTGAATTTAAGCAAATCGCATCTTTGTTAACCTGCTCGGTTTTGGTTGACGAATTCCCTCAAAGCGAGCTACCGCTTAGTCTGACGGTAAACGGAAAGGCCAAAGACTTAGCTTTGGTCAGTCTCAAAAATAAAACGACTGAAAATTGGACGTCCGCATGTGAAAAGGCGCTTGCGGAAGATGATGCCGCCGCTCTTTTATCAACAGGCAAATACGAGCTTAGAATACGCCTTATAGACAACGCCGGCTACGACTACTGGTACGTTGGAATTATTGTGCAAGGCAAAACGGTCTCGTATCTTCTTGACGGTGAAACTCTTGAAATTATCGCTAAAAAGGACGGCTAAAAATTTTGTCGATTTAGGTATTATTTTGAATTTTTGGCGCACAATAATAGCGAAGGAGGTAAAAGAAGGCTAAGCTTATTTTAACCGCTTACGCTTTTTATTAAAACAATGAGAACTACTAATACGAATAATAAGAAAACTCAATCAAAGTCTCAAAGCAAGACTAAATCTTGCACTTCAAAGGCAAAAAAATCAAGCTCTAAGTGTGACTAAAATGAAAAAGAAACAAGTTAAAAAATCAAAAAAACAAGTCGCCGACAAGCTAAAATCAAAATTTGACCCACTCGGAAGCTACACAGGCAGCTATATTGCAGGTGAATACGAGGAGCCTGTTCAAGACGTAGACGACTTGTAAAAAAACTTAATATTTTGCCACAATGCAAAGGCTCACCCTTGAACTGTTTTCAAGTTCAAGGGTGAGCCTTTTTATACTATTATATAAGTATTACGAATTGTATAACGACCATGTTAAACTGTGAGAAGCAAAAAAACTACTCCCCGTCTTCTTCACAAGCGCCTAAGCAGCCGCAGGACTCGCACGCAGAGCAGTCGCCCGAGCAACCGCTAACCTCGTCGCCGTAAACCTCCTCGTCATCCTCAAGCTCATGCATAAATTCCTCGTAGACCTCGTCTAAAAGGCTTTCATCCTTTACAGGAAGAAGCACCTCCTTGCCTCCCTCTTCGCCTATTTTAAAAACGACGAGCTCGTCGGGGTCTGTGCCCTCGATAGGCTCTGCAGGCTGAAAAAAGCAAAACCAATCGTCTTTATATTCAATAGTGCCTATATGGTAAAAGTTCAAAACGTCACCGTTTTCGCCGGTAAGCTTGACAACGTCCGTAAGCTCTTCGGATTGTACGTTTTCTTGATATTTTTCACTCATTATTTTTTATCTCCTTGAAATTTAATCTTTCTTAAATAGTCCTCTAAAATATACGACGCTGCAATTTTGTCGATAACGTCCTTACGCTTTTCTCGACGCATATCAGCCTCGAGCAAAAGATTTCTCGCTTGCTTTGTAGAAAACCGCTCGTCTTGGGTTACCACCTTTATATCGGTTTTTTCCCTTAGCTTTGCAATAAACTCTTCGGTTTTGTCCGTTTGCTCGCTTCTGCTACCGTCAAAGTTTACGGGAAGTCCGCATACGATAACATCGGCAAACTTATCTTTAGCAAGCTTTACAAGATAATCAATATCCTTTTCAAAGCCCTTGCGCCAATAGGTTTCTACAGGGAGAGCCATTTCGCCAAAAGGGTCTGTAATTGCAACCCCTACTCTTTTATCTCCTATATCAAAGGCAATTATTCTACCCATTTAATACTCCTTAATTAAATATATTATGATTA
>JAZNDO010000149.1:0-10664 GCA_045588105.1 Christensenellaceae bacterium
GGATTTTCTTTTGTAAAAAATATTGGTTCTAAAATAAATGTTGGGGTGTAAGAAAAGCTCTTCAACGTTTTTTAGAGCTAAAAGAAAGGATAGGGGTGGACATTGCCGTTTATAGCCTGAGGCTACGAGCAAATATTTTTATTTTCAGTACGGTGAAATAAGGTAAATAATTGGGTGGAGCGTCACGCTCCCCCTCGGCAAGATTCCTGCGGAATGCGGTCAAAATGATATAATAAAGAAAACGTAAAATAAGAGCAGGGCAGGGGTGGACATTGCCGTTTCCCACAAGTGGGAGTCCCTCGGCAAGATTCCTGCGGAATGCGGTCAAAATGCCTGCATTTTGCTCGGATACACCCTCTGCCAAAACACCAAAAAAGACATACCGTTATGGTATGTCTTTTTTGGTGGTGGGCAGGGGTGGATTCGGACCACCGAAGTCAGTGACGGCAGATTTACAGTCTGCTCCCTTTGGCCGCTCGGGAACCTACCCATATATTTAAATTTTCGCTTACACGATTGCTTGCTGTGGAGCTGGCGATTGGAATCGAACCCACAACCTGCTGATTACAAGTCAGCTGCTCTGCCAATTGAGCTACGCCAGCGAGTGACCCATTAAAATGGTGCCCTAGGGCGGAATCGAACCACCGACAGGCAGATTTTCAGTCTGCTGCTCTACCGACTGAGCTACCAGGGCATATATAAGCCCTTGATTTCTCAAAGGCTTTATTTTGGCGACCTGGAAGGGACTCGAACCCTCGACCTCTAGCGTGACAGGCTAGCGTTCTAACCAACTGAACTACCAGGCCATATTAAATTTTACGTATATTGGTGGGCCTTCTAGGACTCGAACCTAGGACCGGCCGGTTATGAGCCGGCTGCTCTAACCAACTGAGCTAAAGGCCCGTGTCGTTGTCGATAGTGGTCGGGGTGAAGAGACTCGAACTCCCGACCCCATGGTCCCAAACCACGTGCGCTACCAACTGCGCTACACCCCGTCGACTCATTCTCAACGCTCGTATATAATATCATACGCCAAAATATTTGTCAAACATTTTTTTGTGGTTTTTTCAAAAATTTTTTCTTTTTTTAAAAAAGGCGTAAAAATACGTAAAACACCTTAATTTTTCTACGATTTTTTAAAAATCTCATATAAAAAACGCTTTAAAGCGGCTAATATATGTTTTATTTTGTCGGCAGTATGACAAAAATTGTGTTGACAAAAATTTTATCGGGATATAATATTTAGATATCGTGACAGTTAAAATATTTAATGTCGCGTACGCGCACACACGCGTTTATGCTTAGAAATATTTTAGACAAGTCTATTATAAGTAGACTGTTATTAGAGGAGGAAAAATGCTAAGAGTAAAGAGATTGTTGATGGCGTGTTTAGTTGCGATTTTTGCAATAACGCTTAGCCTTTGTTTTGTAACGATGCCCAAAAAGCAAGTCGCAAGCGCAAGCACGGTCAACACAAAAGACGTAGCGATGCTTGCAAGAGTTGCAGGCTGGTATGGAAACGGCAACTTTGAAATAAGGTTTACCTTAGGCGAGAGAGACTGGGAAGATGCTGACGACGGACAAAAGACGTATGCCGGCGCAAATGATTTGCCCACCTTGCTTAATAGCTTTGATTTCTTCAATAAGGTTAAGCTCGGTGATAAGACCTTGGCTCAGTGGGGTTGTACTACCTGCTACAGTGACAGTTATTGGCTAAATAACGGCGAGCCGAAATATACGATTATGATTCCGCTTTCTATGGGTAGCGGAAATATGGCAAATGCAACTGCTGCAGGTATAAGTGCCAACTCGCCCGTAACTATTTTAGAGGGAGCGTTAATTCCCGGTCACGGTTATTTACAAGGCGATACAACGGCAACGGTTTACCGCGCAGGCTGTGATTACGTTTCTCAAAGCGCAAGCGTTGACTATAGTATTATGGCTGTTGGCAAAACCGACGTAGTTTCTTTAGATTTTGTTACCGGTTGGGATAGTACCTATAATAACTCGTATTTAGGTGTGTCGCTTAAAGGTGATGACTATGCTGGAAATGGAGTGCAAACTGAAAGTAAAACAGACTATGAGTCTTCGGTTTTCAAGGGAGAAAACCATTTTACTAATACGATTACCGTAAACGGTGAGTCTAGCGCTAATGGTTTTGACTCTGTAGCAGAGTCTTACGGCCTATTTAACTTGGGAAGTAAAGGTAAAGGTTTTTTTGCATTTACAGCTAGAATAAGTGAAGAGGACAGTGAATATATCACCATACCTGCGGGTACGTTATTCCCGTCGTTTGCTATGACCACGTTATATGGAGTAAACAGTCACTACGTTTATATAATGTACGAAACTCAAAACGACGTTACCTTTGTAAAGCAAGAGGACGGCACTTGGGCAAAAGAAATTGAAGCGACGGTTAGCCATGCCGCTATATTTCACGAGGCAAGCGACTATGCAGATACGTTTGGTGGTATAGCTATTGAAGGAAGTAACTTTGCAAGCGCGCCAAACACTTACGAAGGAGATGTAAAGAAGGCAAAAACCTTTGCGAGAAGTGAAAATTTCCTTTCTCACGTTTTAATCGACGGCGCAAGCCCGTATGCCGGCGAGGGCTTTTTAAACGTATGGAGTAATTACGGTTATTTCTGTTTCCGTCCCGGTAACAGTGACGCAACGGAAATAACGATTTTGGCAGGCTGTAAAATACCTACCTATAACGCGCTCGCATTAGGCTACGACGAGGTTTACGTCGTTAGTCAAGACGTTACGTTTAAGAAAAATGCTAACGACGAGTGGGTATTAGATAACGGTATAGACGCCGGTGAGTATGATACTTCTATAAGGGGAGTTGTTTTTGGAAGAACCGGTGGCGACAACTGGATGATGATTACGCTTACTGACAGCGACTATCCTAAGCCGGACGAGGTTTCTAATGTGGAAGACGTTTACACCAGAGTTGCTTCTACAAATATTTTTGATAAAATCGTAGTAGACGGCTATACTCTCAGAGCAAGAGAAGGTGATAAGCAACCAAAAATCAATCATTGGGGAGCAGATTGCTTTGGATTTAAAGTTCCCGGAGTAGAAAGCGCTTTGGACGGCGCTCAAACGGTAACGATAAGAGCAGGCGCTCAATTCCCGTCCTATGCGTATTTAACAGAGGGTATAGAAGCTTATTTCGTTACTACCGAAGAAATAACTTTCGTTAACGTCGGAGCAAATAACGGCGTTTGGGAAAGACAGTATACCGCTAAATTTATAGTAGACGGCGAGGAATATAAAAACGTAAAATACGTATTATCGCAAGGCTTAGTAGCTCCCGAGGTTCCCGAAAAAGAGGGATACAAGGGCTCTTGGGAAAGCTATACGGCAAACGGCGACATAGTAGTAAACGCAGTTTATACTCAAAGAACTAACGAGTTTGCCTATACCAATATAAGCGAAGTTGCCGACCAAGACGGATTCTTGATTCTTACGCTTATGAATCACGACTATCAAAGCGCACCCGGAACATGGTGGGGGCCAAACGGCAAAGACGTAAAAGACGTTTTAAACGCAATGAAAGCTATGGATTTCCACCTCTACGGCGCAGACGGAAAAGAAATTGCTTTGGGTGAAGATGCTATAATCAACGTTTGGGGACGTACGGGAACACTTTCTTTCTACGTGTCAGGTGGAATAGCAAATTATTCGCAGGTTACCTTTAAAAAGGGTTGCGAAATACCTTCTTACGAGCAAATAAACAGCGGCGCAGCGTTTAATTACGAGCTTATTGAAGACGTTACGTTTATTAAGCAAGACGGAGTATGGGTAAGACAAAGTGAGGCTATGGAGCTTCCCGAAGACTCAATAACGGATGTGAAATACGAGTCGTTTAACGACCATTACGTATTTTCGGATTTATATAAAGAGGGATATTCAGGCACCGAAGAATTTGCAGACGGTATTCAAGAGCTTGTTTTCGGAAATAATATATACGGATATATAAATTCAACCTCTTTCACTCTTACGTTTGATTTTAAGTATACCGAAGGAACTTATTACGATAGCTTCTTGGTAAAGCTTGGAACGACGGGATATCACGGCAACGAGTCTCATTTCGGTTGGAGATTTTTCCTTCTCCGCGGTTCAGACGGCTCTGTTACACCAAACTATTGCGTACAGTATTTCTCAGATAGCGCAACCAAGTCGACTGGTCCTGTTGATGCAGACGGTAATATTTCTGCTCCGTCAGTAGGAAGTCAAGCGTTTGTTAACGGTCAGACCTACACGGTTACCGTGGGCTACGAATTGGTTGACCCTACAACCGGAACTATAAGAGTTTATGCCGATATCGCAGGACTTTCAACTACTGTCGACACTTATACTTTAAGTGGAAATTTTGTAACCTTCTGTCAACAGATAGATAAGTTGGTATTCGCTGCCGAGGGCAGCTCAAGGGTGGTTGTCGGTGACCCCGGTAAGGATTTAAGCAAGACGACTGCCGGCAAGGTTGAAATAAACGGTGAAGAGATTTATGCCGACAGTATAATTCTTCCCGAACTTGACCCCGTTGAAAATAATCAAATAGGTAAAGTTTTCGTTGGTTGGACAACAGATTTAAACGGTATTTCAACTCTTTATCCTGCAGGATATGAGTACGAGGTAAGCTCAGACGTTGAGCTGTTCCCTGTTTTCGTCGGCTTTGCAATGGAAGACGGCGCAAGCGTGCGATTAAACAACGGTACGGGTATCAGATTTACGGTATTGGTAGACGGCGCAAGCTACGACGTGATAAAGAGTAAAATTTTGGAGTCGGGTATTATTCTTGCTCCTACGAGCTATTTATCTACGGCAGAGCTTACACACGGGCTTGGCAAGGGATACTTTATTGAAAGCGTTGCAAGCACCTGGAGCGTTGAAACGGGCGCTAACAGAAAGTTTGCCTCTGCGTTTACAAACATAAGCCCCGAGCAGTACGCGAGAGAATTTTCCGCAAGAGGATATTTAAAGGTTAACTTTACGAGCGGTGAAGGCTACGTTTATTCTCAGTACAGCAAGGAAAACAACTCAAGAAGTATTTATCAGGTAGCGGCGATGGCTAAAGAGGCAGGCGAAGCGTCAGAGACGTTGACCTCTTACGTCGAGGCGGTTGCCGACTTAGAAATAAACTCAGACTTTGACGTTGAAAGAAGAAACGGAGCGAAAGGCACGTACTCGGTAACCGGAGTTGTTAAAAACGGTAATACGGTAACCGTAACGTTATCACAGCAGGTAAAGACGGTTGTTATAAATAACGTAAGAATCGTTATGGGATATAGCGCTAACGTGCTTATAGGCGGACTTTCTTATGAAATAAGCGGATATAAGCTGAGCGGAGGAGTCAGTATCGTTATAACCTTAACTCAAAAGGACGAGGTTGTAAGTCAAAGTCAGTATATAAGGCAATTACAAGAGTATTTAAGCCGCACGGACTATACGGACCTTCATTATAATCACGTAAAGGGATTGGTAGAAGACGCAGTATACAGCATAGAAAACAGTGCCGTAGCAGGTAAGTGGAAGTCTATTTACGAAGACGCGGTTGCAATTATTGAAAGTGTTAAAAACGCAGTTCAGCATGAGGCTAACGATGGTGAAAACGCTCTTGCTAACCCTGTTTTGAGTAAGGGCTTAGGATATACCGTTACCTGGAATAAGGTAGACAACGCCGATTATTATACCGTTCACGACGATAACGATTATCGCGATAGCGTAGTGGTTATGGCAGGTGAGGATTCAGTTTACGTTTACGAGGCGGAGGTTATAGGTAACCACAATATTACGGTAGTTGCTCACTCTTACTATGAAGAGTATTGCAGTAGTGAAAGCAACGTAATTGCAACGCCTGAGGTTAAGCCTGTATTCAGCTACAAAGCAATGAGCGACGGCCTGTACAAGTTTGATTCTGACCAAATGCGTACTATGGGACTTTCCGGTTTGATGTCTACTTGTCAGTACGATAAGTCTGACGACAAATACTTTGTATACTATAACAAAAACTCAGGTTGGTCACCGTATTCTACTATGAGAACGGACTGGACCTCTCCCGATGAGTTCCCGGCGCACGCTCAAAGATTAAAGGATATTGGCAACAATATTATCTTAGTTAACCGTGATACCGCAGCTTCTTATACTGAGACCGATACTTGGCAATCAAGCAGACTTAAGTACGTTATGGACACTGCTTGGTCTATGGGTATGAAAGTTCTTGTTTGCGACGAGGTGTTATATAAGCTTTCGATAAGCGAATCAGACGCAGACGGCGCAGCTACTAGTAAAGACGAAGTCTTGACGGCTATCAAAAATAGACAAGGCTTTGAAGATTACGTAACCCACCCTGCTTTCTATGGATTCTCACTTGATGATGAGCCACATAGTAGTTATATAAGCGGAGCTTTAGCGTATACTATTCAAGCTCTTCAAGAAAAATGTTCAGCTCTTGGCGTACAGCCCTTCTATCTCGCTTGTTTATATCAAATAGACGGTGGTGGGGTAAGTGGTGGTATATTCGACTCAGCCGAACAGAAATTAACGAGTTATTATAAGAAGTGGTTTAATATTGACGGTGAGGGTATTGATTATATAGATTATCTTTACGTAGATATTTATACTAAACACGCAATGGGCCAACCTACAGACCGTTACAATAACACTTTCAAAGTTGTTTACGGCGATAATTTCTTGGGTAATAAGAGCAATAATTACAAGTTCTATCAAGCTATAACTGCCCATACGCAAAACACGCCATTATTTGGAGAAGGTGTTCTTTTAGAGCAAGATATGTACATGTCGCTTCTTTACGCGGCGGCGCATAACGTAGCAGGTTATTCCTGGTTCTGCTACTTCCCGATTTCGGGTGAAACCTCGGGTTCAATGGTCGGCTTTGACGGAAACGGCTACGGTAACGGTATAGGAAACGGCGCTATGGAAAACTATAGCTACTATAACGCCGCAAAGACGTCGGGCTATATATTCGAGCTTATTCAAGGCTTGCTTGACGGGTATTCTTGGGAGACGAGAAGTGTAAGCGGAAACAAGCTTACTACGACTCTTTCTAACGGAACGAGAACGGCAACCTTCTACGTGAACGCAGACGTGACGGAGATGTCTGATGATTCTATAGAGGTTACGGCAAGCGGCAGCGAGTGCTATCTCGTAGGCTACGGCGTAGGAACGGCGGAAGCGCCTTACCAAACTGTGTCCGGTAGTGTGACGTTAGCACCCGGTCAGGCGGTAATTTGTATTAGCTAAAAGGAGGAATATTATGAAGAAAATTTATCAAGAAATCGAAATTAAAATAATAGCTTTCCTTGAGGAGGACGTAATTAGAACCTCTACTAACGATAATTTGGAATCAATGCCTGATTTCCCTGAGTTTATCGGTTAATAACAGCGAAAACGGTTGCAAAATTTTGCAACCGTTTTTTTGTAAAATTATTGAAACAGTATGATTTTAGTGCTATACTGTACTTATCAGTGAGGTGGTTATGTCAGAATATTTCAAAAATCAAAAATTCGATATTTTTCCGTTAGTTTTTCCTGCAAAGCAAGGCGTTGAATTTTGTGTTAAAGCATTGGCTAAAAAGAAGTCGCTCGTAGGTGAGGTTACAGTAAAGATTTTGCGTCTCGACTCAGGCTCTCCGAGAGAGGAGTTTAATACAGGCAACTGCAAAGAAATACCGTGCAAAACCGACGCGGACGGAAATTTAAAATTTACCTTTACCGCAGAGAGCGAGTGCGAGCATTACGTCCGCATTTATAAGGGCGAGGAAAGGATAGCTCAGCTGGCTGTTTACGCCGTTGAGGGCGAGCTTGCAAAAAGAGTTCCTTTAAGAGGAGATTTTCACGTTCATACTACGGGGTCTGACGGAAGAGAGGACCCTCATATCGTCTGCGCAAACTACAGAAGAAAGGGCTACGATTTTATTTGTATTACCGACCACGGCAACTATTATCCCTCCCTCGACGCCATAGCGTTTTATAAGGACGTTAAGCTTGCGATAAATATCTTGCCGGGCGAAGAGGTGCATCTTCCGGGGACGACCGTTCATATAGTCAATGCAGGCGGACTTTTCTCGATAAACGGCTTATTGCCCGTCAAAGAGAACTATTTTCAAACGAACGGCGAGATTTCTCGCCGTAGACTTTCAAGTGAAGTTGCCCCTCCCGACGTATATAAAATGGAGGATTATTGGGCTGAAATCGACGCGCTGGAAGCAAGTCTTAAGGAGGGAGATAATCCCATACCGAGCAGTATTGACGCTAAGTCCTACGCGGCGTGTCTTTGGGCGTTTGAAAAGATTAAAGAGGCTGACGGCCTTAGCGTATTCGCTCACCCGTATTGGATTGAGGACGTATGGCAAATTCCTGAGAATTTTACGGGATATATGCTCGAAAATCATCCGTTTGACGCCTTTGAGGTGCTCGGCGGAGAAAATTATTACGCCCAAAACGGTTTTCAGACGGCGCTTTATTATCAAGAGTGTATGAAGGGCAGAGTTCATCCAATCGTTGGCTCGACAGATTCCCACGGCTCAACCTCTGAAAACAGAAACTGGGATATATGCTCGACCGTGGTTTTCGCAAGGGAAAATACGAGAGAGGATATAATTTCCGCCGTAAAGGACAGGCTTTCGGTCGCCGTCGATACTATTTCAAAGGAGTATAGATTGGTAGGCGATTTCAGGCTTATAAAATACGCTTCGTTTTTGATAGAAAACTATTTCCCCATACACGATAAGCAGGCTTATATGGACGGAGAAATGACCTATCAGTATGCCGTTGGAAACGCCGACAAAAAAGAGGTCGAGGACGTTGCTTTACGAGCTGAAAAACTGATGAAAAAATATATATTGCTTAAGAAATAATCGCTCTATAAGTTGATTAATCGCAAAAAATGAAGAAAAAACTGCGTTGCATGATATTTGCAACGCAGTTTGTATTTGTTATTCTTTTTTGTTTGACGGCAGGGGGTATTCGGCTTTTTTCAAATGACGGTAAAGCGAAGTCGTGTTGTTAAAGCCGCAAGCAAGACAAACCTCAAAAAAGGTCAGCTTGTTGTTTGGGTTTTCAAGCATCTCGATAGCCTTTTGCAATCTTATGGAGTTTACGAAGGCTAAGAAGTTTTTATCCACCGTCTGCTTGAACTTTTTAGAAAAATATTCCTTTGAATAACCAAAGTGCTTTGCGGCAGATTCGAGAGTGATATCTTTATTGTAGTTTTCGTTTACATAGTTTATAAAATTGATTGCCAAAACGTTGTTTTCATCTTCTTGTCCGTAGGGGGTGAGAGGGTAAAGCTCAACAACTTTATTCAAAAACAGGTTTGAATAAGCGCAGTCCACCAAAACATTTCTCTTTTTCAAATTGAACCATTCGTCTAAAATGGCGTATATTTCGGCGTTTGCCTTTTTATCCCTTAAAACTGAGGGGAAGTTTACGTTTTTGTAAACCTCACGGAAGGTGCGCAAATATTTTGCGCTTAAAACCGCGATAAGGGCTAATTTATCGTTATCGTAGTTTTCGTAAAAGTGCACCATCTGACTGTTGCAAATAAAAATCTCACCCGCGCTAAGGTCGTGCGACGCCCCGTTTGCGTGTACGGTGGTTTTACCCTTTATGACGTACAAAACCTCTAAGCTGTCGTGATAATGCGGCACGTCCAAAAAGAAGGTGTGCTTTTCTAAGAACAGGTAAAACGAGCCGTCTGCAAAATCCTCGTAGACGGTCTTATCCTTCGGATAGCCCTTTAAAGTTTTTTCAGGATAAATATTGTTTACGGTTTCCATATTCGCATTTTAATATAAAGAGCAAAATTTGTCAATAGAAAGATATAAAAAGGGCAATTTTTGCTTTTAAATCAACAAAAAATGACAAAATTTGTAACGCCTTTATTTAAACGAAAAGCAGTTTTAACGTTGAAATTTGTTATAAATCACAGCAAAACGCAAGATGATTCTTTCTAAAATTAAATTGCGCTTGACACGAGTGATAGCAAAGGGTATAATTTAATAAAACGATTTGTTTTGCTCGCAGACCGTTGATATGAGGAGGGGAAAATGAGTAAAAAATTGAGAAAAATTATAGTTTCGTTATTAGCCTGCGCGGTGTTTTTCAGCTCGACGGCTTGTACCGTAAATAAGAATTCTTCAACAGGCTCTGAAAGTCAAAAAGAGAGTCTTTTCAACAGCGAAAGCCGGTCGGAGAGTGATAGCTTTCCAATAGATGCATCCTATTTTGACAAGGAAAGTCAATCTTCAAGTGGTAGCCAACCTGAAAGTGAGTCCGAAAGTGAGTCGGAGAGTCAGTCGGAAAGCGAATCGTTTAGCGAGTCGGAGAGTGAGTCCGAAAGTGAGTCGGAATCTGTCAACAACGGTGTGATTAGCGCAAGTCCACTTTCGTTAGAAGAGCTTGGCGAAGGCTTTAACGCTGATTATTTACCGGATACAAGCTCAATAAGAGCGCTTACCGGAAGGGTTGACGTATGTCTTGACTTTGAAGGCACTCAACCCGGATGGCAGGCTCTTGAGGCAGAATACGAAAGATTGCACGGCGGCGGTGTTGACGTTGTTATTAACACTAACTATGCAGGCTCGGTTTATTCTGAAAAGTTAAATACGGAGCTTCAAAGCACGAAAACTGAA
>JAZNDO010000150.1:0-10022 GCA_045588105.1 Christensenellaceae bacterium
GAGGCAGAATACGAAAGATTGCACGGCGGCGGTGTTGACGTTGTTATTAACACTAACTATGCAGGCTCGGTTTATTCTGAAAAGTTAAATACGGAGCTTCAAAGCACGAAAACTGAATGGGATATCGTTGAGGGTAACTTAAGTTACGACACTGCAAAAAAATGTGTCGATATGTATCCCGTTACCAAGGGTGTAAACCCATATTGCGGTGAAAACGTTAAGTGGAGCTCTGTATTAGAGCCAGCTGCTTATAGGACTAAAGAGGCTGATACCTCTGGCCAAAGCTACATTATGAATACTGAAGCAATGCAGACCTGTTGGTTTATCAACGACGTAGCTTTCCAAGCTGCCGTTGAAAAAGGTTACGTAAACGCAGACGGTCTTGCTGAGTATCCTCTTACCTGGAACGACCTTATCAGGCTTTGCGAGTGTATGGAATTGGCAGGTTATACCAATCCATTGGGTATATCGCTTTGCAACGCAAGCGTTAACACGTCACAGTTTTCTTGGCTTCTCCGTGTATACGGCGACTATTACTACCGTCAATTCTACGAGTATATCATGGCAGGCGAGGCAGGTACTCTCTGGGCAAACTACGACCCAACCGCAGCGGTTCCCGAACTTTTAGCGAGATACGGTCATCAATATGCAAAGATTCTTTCGTTGTTATTTGATAAAGATTGTAACTGGGGTCCTGGATACGTAGGCTATGAAAGCGCAGTTTACCGTGATTTCGTAGGTAACCTTGCTAAAATGAACGGTCACCTTATCAAAAACGCGGACACTACGGAGTTTGGTGCGCTTCGTGATAAATTCCTTACTCAGAGTGAAGGAATGAGCGCTCCTCAAATTCTTTTAGACTACCAAGGCTTCGGTATTAATTACCAAAAGGCAGAAAGCGCAACCTTTGAGCTCGGATACTTTGATTATCCTACTATGGAGTCCGACTACGTTCCTGCAGAAACGATTACCCGTGATATCGGCGGTAACGGCGGTTTCTTATCCGTTGTAAACCACATTAGTAATTCGGCTCAAACCGACCTTAACAAAGATTTCGTTAAATTCGTATTATCGCCTTACGGTCAAACTATTTACTACAAGGGCTTAGCTGAGGCAGACAAGGTTCCCAAGGGATTATCTACCGTTAAAAACGAGCTCGTAGTTATTCCTGAAGAATGGGTTGA
Source organism: Christensenellaceae bacterium (assembly GCA_045588105.1). Lineage (GTDB taxonomy): Bacteria > Bacillota > Clostridia > Christensenellales > Borkfalkiaceae > UBA10281. The sequence goes on from JAZNDO010000150.1 coordinate 1,185, forward strand.
ATTCTTTGACGCATGCGAAGGTATTATTACCTTTAGCGGTGACGTTGACGCTAACCAATTCCTTTCTTGGGGTGTAAGATATACGAACGGCTTCCCTGCAGGACAGGAAATTATTTGCCAAAACTGGCGTAACCTTTTAATTGGCGATAAGACTCAGTACACTCCTGCTTGGTTTGCTTCCAAATGGGCGGCTGCTTGTGATACCGACGCTCATCAAATGACCGTAGAATACGGTTGGCCAAACGACGTTTGGACGAACCCAAGTTTCCAGCTTGGTTAATTCCAAATAGGGTTTAAACCCAAATATCAAAACAAAAAAGTGCACACGTCGCCATCGCTTGATGGCGACGATGGGCAATTTTAAAGTAAAAAACTACTGAAATAAGAAGGAACTCCTTCTTACGGGGTGCAAAAAGATGGGATTAAAGGTAACTGAACAAGATAGAAGACGTGTTAGGTCAACTGCCGTAGTCTTTACCATAATTTTTATAATCTGTGCAGGGCTTGCAGCTTTATTTCTTGCTATCACGCCACGCACGGAGGATATAACTGAGCTTACGTATGCCGGCAAAGAGGAGCAGATTACGGCTATGGTAGACGCTCACGACGGCAACACGTATTTTCTGAAATCAAAGAATTTTTTGGCAGAATACGACGCCTTTACCGGTGAACAGCTTTCGATAATAAATCTAACGGAGCTTATCAAGGCAAAGGTTGCTCAAAAGGGAGCAGAGGCTGTACGCGACAGCTTTAACGAGTGGAGGATTTCTGCTTTCCACGGGGAAACGAATAAATACTTTATCGTTACCGACAACAACGGTAACATGTTTAAAATGGAAAAAAACAGTAAGGGCGAATTCGTTGTAGCCGACGATTTTTACCTTATTGAATACAATAGCGATAATTCGTACAATCTCAAAGTAATTAAGGGATTGGACAGTATCGGAAACCGTATGTTTTCTCTCATCATAGAAAACAACTATTACTATGTCGAGGAATATGATATGGGTAATCTTACCGGTCCTGTAAAAAAGAAATTTTTATGGGATTTCGGCAACGGTACGGTAAAAAAACAAGTAGGCGACGAAGAATTTGAGTTTGTTGCAATTGAGGCTTTGAAGTCCTCTACCGGTATACTTGCTTTTTACGCGCACGAAGAGAGAATTTATATCGTTAAGGACGGAGGAGACGTAATGCGTCTGTCTACCGATTTGGTCGATACCCAAAAAGCTGATATCGACTTTTTTGAGGATGCGGCGATTGCGAGCGAGCAGGACGTAAACGAGGATGAAATAAGGGCGGCTGAAGAAAAGGCGTATAAGGACAGTTTAATAGAAAAGCTTGCAGATACCTGCGTAAGATACGTGATTGAGGTTGACGGTAAGGATTTTAAGATAAACGGAGTGTCCGTATTGCCTTCACAGATAGTTGACGCTAACGGAAACGCGGTTGATAAAGAGGACTTAAAAGATAAAGACAAGAGGGCTGAGGTCAACCTAAAAACGCAGGAGCTGTTTTCCGGTTTTTCAAAGACCGAGCTGATAGCGATTCTCGATGAGTCGGAGCTTTCGTCAAAGAGTAAAACGGATGCGAAAACCGCGGCTAATAAGCAGGCTGAAGAGGTTAGAAAGGCAATGTCTCAGTTAAGCCTTGATTGGGCTACCGGTTACGATAAGACGACGATGAAGATGTACGTTCATCCCGATTATTTGGACGTTGACAGCTACGCTTCGTTTTCTCACGGCACGTCGATTATTTTCGGTATGATCTTATCAAAGCCAAACAACGCTTTATATTATACCGACGCTTCAGAAGGATATCTGTACGTTTTAAGGCTTGAGGATTTAGATGGGTTTGGCGTAGACGGTCTTTTAAGCGACAAAGCTCAAAAAATCTCTAACATTCACTGCGTAGACGACGAAACGTTTGATAATTTCGGTAACGGCTTAAGCTATAATAAGTATGCTAACACCTTATATTTGAAGTTTGCAAACCAAAGAAAAGTCACCATAGTTGATATCAACGATATGGACGACTATAAGGAAATAAGCTCTTATACTGCAGCGTTCAGAATGCACGGCTTGTCCGGCGACGAGGATAATAAGGTAACTCACGTTTTAAGACAGGTCGTTAAGGTTGATAGGCAGGGTAAGGAGCAAAAAATCTATTACGCTTGTACCTACGAGCCTGAAAGATTTGAAAATAAAAACGTTATCACCGTTCTGTTCGTAGTATTCTTAGCTATTGCAATCGTAACCTTCCTAATAGGCTTATGGCTTTGGTTAAACCTTAGAACCGAAAAGGGCGTTAAAAAGGTCGTATTTATAGCTAAGGACTCAAAGAAAAACAAATTCGTATATCTTGCGCTCTTCTTCTTTATAGCAATGCTTATAATGTTCTGTTATTACGAAGCAATAGGCGCAATAGCAATGTCGTTCTTTGATTATACGAAGAACGAGCCTGCATGGATTTGGAATAATTTCGGCAACTACGTTAAGATTTTCAACAACGAGTATTTCCTCTCTTCAATATGGAATATGCTGTTCTTCTTAGTTGCGGATATTATAATTTCTATAGTTCCGCCTGTTATTTTTGCAATATTGCTTATACTTATAAGGAATAAGGTAACGTCTAACTGGATAAGGTCGCTTATGTTTATACCAGGTATTATACCGAGTATGGCGGCAATGCTTATCTGGAGAGAGGGTATTTACGGCGACGACGGTATTTTAAACCAGATTATAAGAGCTTGCGGCGGTACTACCGTAAAATGGTTCTTAGAGGAAAGCGTTGCAAGATGGTCGCTTCTTCTAATGGGCTTCCCGTTTATCGGAGGATACCTTATCTTCTACGGCGGTATGATGAATATTCCTACCGAATATCACGAGGCGGGCAAGCTTGAGGGCTTGGGCACTATAAAGAGATTTTTAAAGATAGATATCCCGCTTATAATGCCGCAGATCAAGTATATATTTATAACAACGTTTATAGCGTCGGTACAAAACTTCTCAAGAACGTACATATTAGACGCGCCTGCGGTTGCAACGCCCGTACACAAGATGTACGTCGAAATGCAAGAGCAGTTTGACTACGGTATGTCAAGCGCATGGGCAACGCTCATATTCATTTTCCTGTTTGCTGCAATAGCAACGAACTTCAAAATGCAAAAACAAGATGCAATGGGGGCTGATTTATAATGAAAAATAAAAATTTAACAATCAATACTCCAACTGTAAAGCCTAAAAAGAGCACGCTTTTGATGCCTCACGAAAAAACAGGCGTTCAAGTAGCCATTTTAACCGTAATTATAATATGCTTGGTATTCTCGTTTTTACCCTTGCTTTTAACGCTTGTAAACGCGTTGAAGCTTGAGGACGCCGTTAAGGCAAACGCCTTTTCGCTTCCTAAGCTGAGTGAAATAGGCGCGGCTGTTTCTCTTAATTTTACCGAAGCGTGGGCTGCTATAGCAGGCTGTTATTTTGAAACGATTTTGGTTTCGCTTATCGGCGCGGTGTGCGAAACGATAGTAGGCGCAACCCTTGCATACATACTTTCTTTTAAGGATTTCTACTTTAAGAATTTCGTATTTATGCTTTTTATCTCGATTTTGCTCGTGCCCTCTATCATAGGTTATCCTATCTTAGTACCGCTCGTCAGAGAAACGCTTAACCTTAACGACACGTATCTCGGTTATCTTATCGCAATGATAGGCGGCGCGCAGGTTATGGGTATGTTCTTATTTAAGACCTTCTTCGGTCAACAGCCCAAATCTCTTTACGAGAGCGCGGCGTTAGACGGGGCAAACGATTTCGTAATTTTAACCAAAATTACTATTCCTCTTGCCTTTCCTATTATATTATATTATTTCGTAGGATGCTTCTCGGGTATTTATAACGAATACTTATGGGCAAGCCTTATACTTAACGACAACTTAACCTTAACGAATATAATGTATGCGGTAGTAGACGGCGGAACTGTAGAATACGGTTCAATGTACGCAATGTATATTATAGCGTCCGTACCACTCATTATAACGGTTATTATATCAATGAAATACTTTAAGAGCGGTGAATTTGCCGCCGGCTTAAAATTATAGGAGGAAAATAAAAGCATGAAACTTAAAAGACTTTTGATGATTGTTCTTGCAACGTTATCACTTTCGGTTCTCGCTGTATTCGGCGCATCCTGCGGCAATACCGGAACTCAAAGCGAATCCGAGCAAGAATCTACCGTTGAAGAGGCCTTAATCGTGTTCGACTTGAATACCGACATGCAAACCAACGTTATCAGAGAGCGTGAAATTGTCGTCGGTAGAAGAATATCCGAGCCGCAAGCCCTTATTACCGGAGACAATCCGAATAATTTGCAGGTTTACGGATGGTATACTTCAAAAGAGTGTACCGAGGACACGAGATGGGACTTCAAGAAGAATAAGGTTAGCGGTGATATGACCTTATATGCAAAATGGGTTGAGCTTTACGACGTAAACTACGTGGTAAACGGTCAGCTGCATTCTACGGTAAACGTATTTAACGGAGATTATATTGAAGAATCTGCAGAGATTGTGTTAGGTTATAAATATCTCGGCTCTTTCGCGGATTCTGCTCATACCGAAAGATTTAACTTCGACGAGCCTATTACCGGCAATACTAACGTTTACGTTCAGCGTTCCGAAGGCTTGTACCTTAGCGACTATCAAGAGGAGGGCTTGCTTTCTTCGGGTAGTCTTACCGATTACCTTATAGCAGGCTGCGGCTCCTATAACCCCGACGACGGAACTGAAGAGGGTTGGGTAGAGAACTACGTTATAGAGGCTACGGGCGAAACCTGCACCTACGTAAACTTCGGTTTAAACCCCGTTTGGGGCGACGGTTATATTGAGCTTAGCTTAAAGCTTGATATTTCACAGTCCCAAATTCTTCGCTTAACCTTTAAAAACATAGGTAACGCGTCAACAATTAACTGTTACTTTACCGCAATGCTTGCTGACGGCTCGTATTCGGAAACAGGCTCGTTCTACACCTCAAACTTTAACTGGCCAAACTACATCGGCGGCCCGGTTGGCGACGCATTTCAAATTCCTTCGCAAATGACTGAAACCGACGAGTGGATTTACGTTGATTTCAACTTATACGAGGTTTGCAAAAACGGATACTCAATTTGGGGTACTTCGCCATATCTCGGCGCTATAAGAATAGACTCTAACTATAAAAACATTGATGAAGACGATTGGTCTAACGAAATGCTTATAAAGTCTATCGAGGGTATTCCTTATGAAATCATCGTTGAGGACAGCGATGAAGCAAAAGACGTTTTAGGCTACGCTATGTCTACTACCGAGGACGAGGTTATAGAGGCAGGCGAGCTTCTTGAAGAAAATCCTAACGGTATCGATTTTGTAAAGGATTATAATTCTCACAGCGAGGATTGGATAATCGGCAACGCTGAGGTCTTCCCAACAACCGAGGGCTTACTTATGTATGCCGAAAACGAGGTTGCTGCAAGAGAAAGCAATAATAGCTCTAAGGGCTTTACGATGCTTCTTCCCGAGGATAAATTCGTAAGCTTTGAGTATTTAACGACGTTAAATATCACTTTACAAAACTACGGCTATCAGGACGAGCTGACTCTTTACGTATATAACGAAGAGGGCGTACCTGTAAGAACAAAGCTTGAAATCAATACGAGAATGTTCGAGTTTAAGACTTATTCAGTAAACCTGTACGGCTTATTTGGAATAATGAAGGACGATATTACGGGAAAAGAGCACAATTTTGTTAAGGTAGAAATTGCTTACAATTCTCGTGGCGTAGACAATATGATTTGCTTTAAGGACATAACGTTTACAGAGTTCGTACCTTTCGATACGGTTGGTCTTAACTTTAACGACAAGTTCTGTTACGGATTTGAATCTAACGACAGCGTTGAGATTGAGTACAATTATAAATATAGGGGAACGGCGTTTAACGTTTTGACAAGCGGAGCAGTTCTTACTTCTCCTGAAAAGACCTATGACGCTACTAACGAGGGTTATGAATACATCACCTTGAAGGGACAGCTTCCCGAAGGCTCTAAGGTTACCTCTGTAAAAGCAGAGCTTAAGGTAAACGGTGAGTTTGGTACACCGTACGTATTCGATATACCTGAAGATGCAAGCAACTTAAATATTAAGCTTCCTTTGGTTAAGTCTGAAAGAGGTTACGTAAAGGCTGTAAGACTTACCTTCGAGGGCACGGGCGAAATTATAATTAAAGAGCTTGCTTACAGCGTAGGCGAAACGAGCTTACCGTTCTACGGCTCTTACGACCTCGTATATAACAGCGGTCACCAGGAATGGAAGGGCAAAGGTAACTTCTACGAATATGATTCAAAAGAGTATAAGTCTACGTTCATTAAAAATGCTGTTAATAACTACTTAGGATTCTCTATTTATATCGGTTATTCTGCTGCAGAACCGCACCTTAATACTCCTCATACTACCAAAAACGTTCTTATAACCGGCAGAGTCGTTGTCACGGTAGTATATCAGAATAAAACTGCTGTAAGCGATATAGGTATTCACCTTTCGTTTGACGATACCGACCGCGCGCCCGGCGACGAAAGCAGACATGACATATATCAGAACCACGGTATCTTGATAGATTCCGAAATGGGCGATTACGAGTGGTCTGCAGTATCGGTAGTTTTAGAGGGAGAGGACCTTCAAAAATACCTTAACTCGTACCTTGCAAAGGTTCACTTTGAATTCTGGGGCGATGAAATTACCATAAGAGCAATTTCTATTGAAGTTGAAGCTTAAACGAGGAGGAAAATAATGAAAAGTATTATTAAAAAAATATCCTGTTTAATTCTCGCAGGTATACTTTGCACGGCTTGCGCGTGCGGAACAACGCCTACCGAGGAAAGTAAAAAAGAACCTACCGAAACCAAAGCTCCCAATTATACTAAAGATGAGTATAATTTCACTACTGTGTTTTTTGACGGAGAAGAAAAGGTTTTGGAAAAGTTTGAAGAAACTACCGCTCACGAGGACGGCGCGATTGTTTACGACGTTTATAGCAGCATCGGCGATAAAAACTACTTAAAGCTTGATATTGAAACGGACGTTGACCTCGTTGGCTTTATCAATTACTATAACGTTGACGACCAAGAAGAAACGAATTCAGAAAAATTCTTTATCAAAGCCGGAAGTACTCAGTTTACAACCTTCCTCGATGCGTTCAGAGTAGGCGCAAGAGGTGATTTCAAAAAGGTTATAACGACTATTTCCTTCCAGGGTGTTGACGAAACCAAAGAGGGGCACTTTACCTTTAATTCTTTGGGTATTTCTGACAGAACTATTGTAACTAAAGAGGATTGGTATATTTCTAACGGAGATATGTTACTCGGCACCTCTCCCTTCTACGGAGGATGTATTACCCATCTTGAAAAGCTTGACCAAGACGTATACGAGTATATGGATGGTGACGGCAATATCGTTATTGACCGTTACGTTGACCCGGATTTCGTAGACCACGTTGTAAGCGATAGAGTAAATCTCGTTAATATCTACGACTTAGGTAGAGAAATTCAACCGTCCTACTATTCAAGAGTTGCAGAAGTCCACGGATATACCCCTGACTACGACCCCGAGGATAAGGATTCCTACTACCAAGGTCTTGGCGGCGGCGTATTGTACAACCCAATTCAGTGCGGCGACTACGGTGAGCATACTCCTCAGATTATAGATTACGTATGGAAGGAGAATTATCTTTACGTAATAATGAAGGCTCAGGAATGGTTCTTCTATACCAACATTCAAGCAAACGGCTACATTGAGGTAACTTACTACTTTGATGAGGGCGGAGCGCTTATGGTTGATAACGTATATACCGACTTTTCATGCTTTATCGGCGAGTGGGACGTTCAGCTCAATTCTCAGGAAACTCCTGCAACCTACTTCGTTTATCCGTTTAACAAATTCTACTGCGATACCAAGCAGGGCTTGATTGAGGATACTAACCTCGCAGAGCAAAACGGAACGAACCAACCGAAGGCAACTCTTCACTCCGTTGTTTCCTCTAAAGACTACTTCTATGCTATTAAAGGTAAAAACATGAAGCAGGACTGGTGCGCGTTTGTTAACGATAGCTATTTCGGCGTAGGTATATTTATGCCAAATGCTGACGAGTACGTAGCGTCAAGAGGAAGAAAATCAAACAACTACTATAGCGAAGAGCAGAACAGACTGTACAAAGATATCTATTTCGACTTTGGCGAGTCTGAAATTACTCCAAGCTACGCTGCAATGAACTATAACTACATCAACCCGTCCCTCCACCGTAAGATGGTTGACTACGTTCCGTTAAAGTACAGCTATGCGTTATTCGTAGGCGACACGGACGAGATGGGCTCCGTATTCGGCAGATTGGCAGACGAAAAGATTTTAACCAACGACCACTTGACGGATACAACTCAAGGTTGGCCGGCTAAGAATTGATTTTTGCAAGCTTAATTCCGATTGCAGGTTAAATCCTGCAATCGGAGTACAACAAAAATTTTAACTAATTTTTTGAACTATATGTCTGCACGTGTAATTTAAAGATTATAAGTGAAGGCTTATAAATAAAAATAAGGAAAAAGGAAATGAAAATGAGAAAATTCAAAAAGACTCTCATGGCGTGCTTAATCGCAGTATTTGCCCTTACCTTTGGCGCAAGTCTCGGTTTCATGCCAAAAGCAAACACGGCTAAGGCTGATAGTACTGCCGTTAACTTCAACGTAGTATACCTTGAAGGGGATATAGCAGAAAACGGTGTGATGCAAATTCGTTTAAATACAGAGGGACAAACATGGTCG
>JAZNDO010000151.1:0-3694 GCA_045588105.1 Christensenellaceae bacterium
TTCTTTCCAAAGCAAAGCCAAGTGAGGAATATCTATCTATAACCTCGTTTTCACGCGATTTTATAATTCCGCTCATAACCATAACGCCACCCTCTGCAACGTTAGAGGTTATCGTGTTAGAAAGAATCAGCAAGACGTCCGCAGTAATATTGGCAAGCACCAATTCTCCGACAACGCTCTTGTCGTCTAAGAGATTGTTGAGGGCAACCTCGCACTTGTCACCAACTCCGTTCAGCTCACAGTTGTGCTTAGCCGATTTTACAGCAACGTAGTCGATATCCGTCATAACAACCTTTTTTGCGCCGAGCTTTGCAGCGGCAATACCCAAAATTCCGCTGCCCGTGCCAACGTCTATAACGGTGGCCGCGTCTTTTATGTAATCTTGCATTATCTCAATAACCATAGAGGTCGTTTCATGCTCGCCCGTACCGAAAGCCATATTACTGTCTATTAAAACCTCTACCTGCCCTTCCTTTACGGAATGCTCTATCCACGCAGGACAAACCACGACGTTGCCAAGCTCAATCGGGCGGTAATGCTTTTTCCAAATCTCTATCCAATCGTCGCCGTCAACTATGCGCTTGACAATTTCTAAGCTTCCCGTTTCGGTAAAGCCCTTACAGTTTTCCTTCAATACCGCAAGGTCTGTCTCTATTTGAGCGAGCGTTTGGTCGGCAATATCCAACGCAACGTAAGCCTTTACCAAGGTAACTGTTGAATTAAGCTCCTTTAAAACCTCGTCGCTTAAATAATCCCACGTCGACTTTCTGTCGTTGATAAGCTCAACGACGTCCTTAACGTCGCTTATCGCAACGCCGTAAGAGGTATATTGCCACATTATATCGGCTACCAATTCCTGCGCCTCGGTAGTCGTTGAAATTGTAAATTCGGTAAATTTCATATTATCACCTTTATAGTTAGTATTTTAATTTTAACACAAATATTTGTTTATAGCAATTAAAAACGCGAAGCCGATTAATTTTAGCTTCGCGTATTTTTACGTATTGAATGGTTTAATCTTCCTTCTTGTTTTTTGCAAATCTTTTTCCAAACGAGAAAAGGCTGTGACCGATATACGAAATCACCATACAAACGAGAGTTACTATAACCGTGTAAATAAGGTGCATGCTTATAAATTGCTTTGCAAGCAAGGTAAGACCGAAATTTACGCCGTATTGCACGACGCAAACACCCACGAAGCGAGCGACCTCCGCAACCGATTTCTCACTCGACTTAAACGTGAAAAATTTATTCCACAAATAACTGTTTACCGTCCCTACCGCGTACCCGATAACGGTTGCCCAAAAATTTTGCATAGTAGTTATGTTCGTTTGCTCAAATAAGCCGTATCCCATAATGACGTAGCATAAAAGCGTCGTACCCGTACCAACGAGAGTATTTAAGCATCCAACGAACAAAAACCTGATTCTTTGGTCGTTATAAAGTTTTTTTATTAATTCCTTCAATTTTGCAAACATATTGAGATTTTACACTTTTTGCGCTTAAAAGTCAACTAAACGCATTACATTGCCAAAAATTCCTCAATTGCACTATACATTTGCTCGTGCCCCTTCAAGTTAGGATGAATACCGTCCTTACACATAAGCCCCTCAAAATCGTTGGTATCTAAAAATTTTTGTCTTAAATCTATAACCGTCGCGCCTTGAGAATAAGCGTTTTTAAGTATTTCGTTATTAAACATTTCCTGATGACGGTGTATGGTATTAAAATCACCCTTAAAAAATTCGAGCACTCTGCTTTTATCGGTAAGTCCGCCTATAACACGGTTAAAGAACCTTTTAGAATCAATTGGAACAATCGTACAAACGACAGCCTTAACACCTGCGCCGTTTAGCTTTTGTAAAACGTCCTTATACATTCGTGAAAAGTCCCTTATATCCGTTTGCGAGGTATGCTCCAATTCGGGATTTTCACCAACCGCCCTCCAATTGAAATCCGCGTCGTTACCGCCGATTTCCAACACGGCAATATTGCGCTTATCAGGCTCAAGACTTGAAATGTATTTATCTATAAGCCCTCTTTGCTCCATCCTTTTTAACGACTGACCGTAAACCGACCGATTATCCACCTTAAGCCCGTAAGCTTTTTCAAACAAATCAACTGCAGAACCGCTCATTGTTTCTATTCTGCCACTGTCAGTATTTATTCCCTTTCCTATAGAATCTCCGAATATAGTAATTTTTGTTTTGTTATCAATAGTCATAATCTGCCTCCCGACACCTATTTCGATTACGTCTTCAGTTTACCCCATTTGCTCAACTTTAACAACCCACTTCCCCTCAAAGCAGCGATAAACGTCGACAACTGAAAGTAGAATTGACAAAATATGAGTTCTACTCACAGTAGAATTGGCAAAAAAACATGTAAAAAGGCTTGATTTTTTAAGGTATATGTGATAAAATACAGTTGATTATACAACAAATAACCACTAACACTTGTTTTCTCATCTTTGTTGAAGGAGACTTAAATTTTGGAAGATATTAAAAATATATTTGCTCAAAACTTAATGCGGCTCAGAAAGCAAATGAAAATCACTCAAGTCGAGTTTGCTGAAAAAATAAATTATTCAGACAAAGCCGTTTCTAAATGGGAGCGCGGCGAATCTATTCCCGACGTTGCCGTATTAAAGGGCATTGCAGAATTTTTTGGGGTAAGCATAGACTTTTTGGTAAGCGAGCATAGCGAAGAGGAGCCGATAACCGAAAAAACAAAGTACGAAAAGTCGATTCACAATAAAAATCACGTGCTAATCTCTGCAATAGTAGTAATTGCCGTGCTTATTTGCGCTTTATCGGTGTTCGTTTCACTGCAATCGGCTTATCCCGAAAACGTACATTATAACGTAATCGGCTGTTTTGTTTTGCCGTTACCGTTATATTTTATTCTACTGCTCGTTTTCAGCTCTGTCTGGGCAAAAAAACGCCTGATGAAAATTATTTTCGTATCCCTTTTAATATGGTCTATACTTTTGGTGATTTACTGTATAATATGGATGGCAACCGCTAAAACGGCGTATTTGTTTTTTATTATAGGTATTCCTGCTCAGATTATCACACTTATGAGCTTTGGTATAATAAACGTAAAATCATTGAAGATAAAAACAAAGCACCGTGGTCAAAAAGAAGAAAACGACCAATAATCAACTTATACGCTAACTTATGGAATTGTACGAATATTTTTTAATCTATATATTAGCTCTGTCGCTGATAACGTATATATGCTACTGCATAGATAAGGCAAGGGCAAAAAAGGGTGCTTGGCGCATATCCGAAAAAGCGTTATTGACTCTTTCGTTTATAGGCGGAGCTTGCGGAGGACTTCTTGCGATGTACTCGGTAAGGCACAAAACCAAGCATTGGTATTTTACGGTTATAAACGTACTGAGCATAGGCATACATCTATTTATAACAATATATCTGTTTAATTTAGTGTAAGGCTACTTACACTACACAAGCGGACGTGGCGGAATGGCAGACGCGCAGGTTTCAGACGCCTGTGGGCGACCGTGTGGGTTCAAATCCCATCGTCCGCACCAAATAAGAAACAGTAGATTGATACAATCGTATCGACCTACTGTTTTCTTTTTATCGTTAAATATTAGTCGAAAGTCCTTGGTATACAAGGGCTTTTTCTCTTTGGTGGTGCATTTTGATATATACGGTCCATATGTTGT
>JAZNDO010000152.1:0-13318 GCA_045588105.1 Christensenellaceae bacterium
AAGATTGCCGAGGCTGAAGCTTACAAGCAAGGCGAGGTAGCTAACGAAGCGGAAAGATTAGAGTACGTTGAAATGGCAATAGACATGATTAACGAGGCAACCTCTCAAGAAGAGGTTGACGACATCGTTGCAATGTTTATAGAGGCTGTTGACGAGCTTCCTTTAAAGCCTGACCTCAGTGAGCTTATAGCTGCTGCAAAGGCAGAGCTTGCCGCTTATCTTGCAGACGGCGACTATTCGGCTTTTCAAGCTTTAGATAGAGAAATTGCAGTTGCTAACGGTAACGCGTTAATCGAAGCTGCTGCGACTGAAGACGGCGTTGCAGAGGCTTTAGCAGAGGCTAAAGCGTTGGTAGACGCAAGCCTTACAAGAGTTGCAAATTACGTGGACGTAACCGCTATCGTAAAGGTTATGGAATGCAATAAGGCAAACGGTAACTTCTACTTACAAATCGTAATTCCCGAGCTTGAAACTGCAGCTGATGGCGAGCAGACTCATAACGTAGACGTTGGTGACGTTTTAGACGCATTCGGATTTTGGGACAACGTACTCGTTGGCGATAAGACCTTAAGAGAATGGGGCGTAACCGGCGGTTGGGATAACGATGACGTTATCGGTTACAACGTAAGCGAGCCCAAGAACAATATTTATATTCACTGTAGCTCAACAAACGGACTTTGGGCAGCAAGTGACGTAGCGTTTACTTATGGTATCGTTAACAACTACGATATGACTATCAAAGAAGGCGCTTTAATTCCAAGCTACGATTACTTTGCAGGCGAAGATGCTTACGACGTATACAGAGTAACTGTAGAAATGACGTCTAACTTTGGAGAAATAGCATATAACTTCCACGGACATTCTGACGTTGACGTCGTTGACGTACAGCTCGCTCAGGACAACGGCGACAGTGTATACTTAGCAGTTGGTCTTAGCGATAACGACTTCCCTGTAGACGGTGGACACGTAGAGGTTGCAAACCTTTACTACGGTAGCTTATACGAGGGTTATTGGAATCAAGTAAAAATAAACGGCGCTAACGGTATTGGTAAATACGCATTATTTAACTTGAACGAAGGCGGAAAGGGACGTATCGCGTTAACCGTTAATATGCCTTACGACCAGGTTGAATCTATAACTATTCCTGCAGGTACGGCGTTCCCGACCTACGCATTACAAAAGCTTCCTGCGTTAAACAATGAAAACGTATTGGTAGTAGTTCTTAAGACCACTAAGGACGTTACCTTCTATAAATTAGCAGACGGCAGCTGGGTAAATCTTGACTCTCACAGAGCAAACGCTCTTGCAACCTTAGACGAAGCTAAGGCAGGTATGCCTGAAGCTGATTACTTTGCAAGCAATTACGCTACTTTAAACAATGCGTATAGCGCAGGCAGAGAGGCTATTGAAGGTGCTGCTGATATAGCAGGCGTTGACAGCGCGTTGGAAGAGGCTCTTGCTGCAATGCAAGGCGTTTCAACTAAGGCAGGCGTTATAAGTCAGGCTAAGGAAGAAATTACAAATTACAAGGCAGGCTTATTCCGCGAGGCAGAAGAGCAAACGAGATTGGAAGTAGTTGAAGAAGGCTACTACATGATTGACAGAGCAACGACTGAAGACTCCGTAGCTCAATACGTTACGATGGTTAAACAATACGTTGACGGTCTCAAGACAGCTGCTCAGTACGCAGACGAAGAGCTTGCTGACGTAAAGGCAAGCGCAAGAGAAGAAATCTCTAACTATTTAGATTTAAACAACTATTACGAAGACGAGCAGGCTGCAATTACTGCCGCAATTGCTGACGGACACCAAGGCGTTGCTGATGCAACTAACGAGGATGAAATCGCTCAAGCAGTTGTAGACGCAAAGCTTGCTTTAGACGAAATTCTCACTAAAGAAGAGGTTGTTGCTAAGGTTAAAGCAGACCTTGACGCATACAAGGCAGAGGACGGATACTTCCGCGCAGAAGAAAAGACTCAAAGAGATGCAATCGTAGCTAACGCTTTAGCAGAGCTTGAAGGTCTTACCGATAAGGCTGAAATCGACGCTATCGTAGAAGCGGCTATGGCAGAGGTTGATGCATTGACTACTGCAGACGATTATCTTGAAGCTGAGCTTGCTGAGTTAAAGGCAAACGCTAAGGCTGAAATCGAGGCTTACCTTGCAGACGGCGACCTCCTTGCTTCTCAGGCAGAGGAAAGAGCTGCAGCCGTTGCAAATGCTTTAGAAGAGCTTGCAAATGCTAAGAGCGAGGACGCTATAGCTGAAATCGTTGCAAACGCTAAGGCTGAAATTGACGCTATTGCTGCAAGAGTAACCATAGTTGACGTACCAATGCTCGTTTATATCTCTGATATTTCCGCAGAATATGGCAATATGAACATGTTCGTTATTATCCCGGGTCTTGACGTTCACGGCAATGCTCCTATCGACGGAGTTTCGTTTGAAGGTTATAACCAAGAAGAATTAGCGGCTTTATTTGAAGAATTCGGTCTTTTCGATATGATTTATATTAACGACGTATCGTTAAGAGATTGGGGCTTCGTAGGCTTCTGGAACGATTCCGTAGGCTTTAACGTAGCTGCTCCAAACCCAGCAATTTATCTCCATATGCATACTGATAATCCTGCATACGCAGAGGCAGTTGCAAACGGTGATATTACCTTCACAGGTTACGTTGACGGAGCTTTTAAAATAAAGCAAAGCCCTGTTTCAGTAGACAAGGGATTGATTATCCCGGGTTACGCTTACTTGAACGGCGACGACAATGCAACCGTATACCGCGCAATTGCAAGCTTCGTAACCGAGGGTGCTGCCCGTCCGTACGACGTTGAGGCAAACGCATACGTAGACGTTGACTCCGTAGCGTACGTTCAAGAGGATAGAGACCAAGAAACCGACGCGTTCGCAGGAATCGGTTACTTCGGCGTTTCTCTTGAAGGCGACGATTACCCTGCATTTGAAGGTGACCATATCGAGGTTGCAGAATATATCCGCAACTACGTAACCTACGATAATATTCTTATCAACGGTGAGCCGGGTCTTGCAAACAGATACGCTTTATATAATCTTGGTGAAAACGGTAAGGGACGTGTTTCCTTCCAAATCACTGTTTCTGAAGAGGATATGTATTCGATAACTATCCCTGCAGGTACTATATTCCCATCTTACGCATCTAACGTATTCCCTGATGCAAACAGCGGAAACGGCGTATTCGTTCTTTACAGAACCAATAGCGACGTTACCTTCGTTAAGACTGCTGACGGCGCATGGGTTAAGTTTGAAGAATACGTTCAATCTTCTAAGGACGCTCTTGACGAATTAGCTGCGGCTAAATCTGAGATAGATTGCTTCGAGGCTGACGTAGAGCTTTTAGCAAACACCTTAGCAGAGGCAAAGGCAGCTCTTGACAGCGCAGCTTCCGTAGCAGAGGTTGACGAGATTTTTGCAAACGCTAAGGCTATTCTTGATGCTATCCAAGCAAAAGACGTTGTAATTGCAAATGCAAAGGCTGACCTTGACGCTTATAAGGCTGAGGCATTCCTTGAGGCTGAAGAAGCAAGCAGATTAGCAATTATTGCAAACGCTAAGGTAGCTATCGACAATGCAATTAGCAGTGAAGATATTATCGCTATCGTTGCAGATGCTAAGGCTGAAATAGACCTTTTAAAGACTGCTAACGAGTATGCAAAAGAGGCTATAGCAGAAGACGTAGCAGACGCTAAGGCTGACCTTGACGCTTATAAGGCAGAAGAGGGCTTATACCGTGATGAAGAAGCAGAAGCAAGACTTGCTATCATTGAAGAGGCAAAGGCAGCTCTTGACAACGCGTTGAGCTTAACTGAGGTTGAAGCTATAGTAGCTGAAGCAAAGGCAGATATCGACGAGCTTAAGACTGACGAAGAGTATATCAACGAAGAGATTTTAGGTGCAGCTAAGGAAGCGGCTATAAAAGCTCTTAACGAAATCAAGGCGTCAATTGACTTAACTCTTTATAACGAAGAAAACAGTATGGCAATAATCGAGCTCTTCAAGAACACTAAGTCAGCTATCGAAGCTGCTGAAAGCGAAGACGAAATCAACGAGATTATGGCTGAGTTTGAAGAAGATTTAGAGAAGATTCCTGAAGGTAAGGATAAAGAGGATGAGAAGGATTCTGAGGAAGACTCTGAGTCTGAATCTGAAATTTCAGGCGGATGCTTCGGCGGTATTGGCGGAGCAAGCTCTGTACTTGCGCTTCTCAGCGTAATGGCTGTTGCTGTTCTTTTCAGAAAGAAGAGATAATAAAACTATTTGCAGCCGAAAAGGCTGTAAAGGCTGATACGGTCAGCTAAATAAACAAAAAATTATTTACGGGAAAGCCGAAAGGCTTTCCCGTGGGTAATAAACAAGGCGAGATGAGACAATGAAAAAAATTAAAATGGCCGTAGTAGGATACGGCAATCGCGGTCAGGTATACGCAGATTATTCGTTAGACGAGCCAAACGAGCTTGAAATTGTTGCAATAGTAGACCCTAACGAATATAAATTACAGGTAGCAAAGGAAAGATACGGCTTGTCAGACGGACAGGTCTTTACCTGCTATGCAGATTTTGTAAAATCGGGCATAGACGCCGATTTAGTAGCAAACGCTACGATGGACCAATACCACTATCAAACGGCAATCGAAATACTTAACTCCAAGCACGATATGCTTATGGAAAAGCCAATAGTTGCCGACAAAAAGGAGCTTATGGATATATATAATCTTGCAAACGAAAACGGTTGCAAGGTTTTCGTGTGTCACGTTTTAAGATACAGCCCCTTCTATAAGGCCATAAAGGAATTGATAGACGACGGTAAAATCGGTAACATAATTTCAATGGAAATGAACGAACACGTTTGGGTTCCTCATTACCTTAGCAGTTACGGCAGAGGTAAATGGAGAAGCGAGAGCGAGTGCGGAAGTCCTATATTGCTTGCAAAGTGCTGTCACGATATGGACCTTATTTGCTGGTTGAACAACGCTAAAACGTCTTACGTAGCGAGCTTTGCTCACCGCAGTAACTTCGTGCTTAAAAATAAGCCCGAGGGTTCAACAGGCTATTGCTATAACTGTCCTCACTCAAACGTTTGTAAATATAGCGCAATGAAGCTCTACTATGATAACGACGTAATGCCGTTCTTGTTCTTAGACTCCTTGAACAAGCCTTACGAAGAGGTTACCAAAGAAGAGAGATTAGAGCTTTTAAAAACTGACAATTACGGTAAGTGCGCTTACGATATGGGCGGCGACGTTGTTGACAGACAAAACTTAATCGTTGACTTTGACGACGGCAGCGTTGCAACCTTCACTCTCAGCGGCGGCACCTCCCGTCCCGATAGGTATATACACGTGGTTGGTACTCTCGGCGAAATCGAGGGTAAGCTTGAGGAAAATAAATTTATTTTCAGAACGTATAACGAAAATACGATTAGTTATACCGAAGAAGTGATTGACCTTAAGGATAAAATTATAAATAAAGTAAAATTCGGTGGACACAGCGGCGGCGACTATGGTATAATGCACGATATCGTAAGATACTTAAACGGCGAAAGCGCTTCGGCATCCATCACTTTGTTAAAGGACTCTATTGCAAGCCATTTACTCGTGTACGGTGCAGAAGAAAGCAGAAAGACTTATAAAACCGTTAAGATTGACGCTTAAAGGCAAAAAGTAGCCTTTAATAGCGCAAGAAGAGGAGAATTATGAGTAAAACGATGTACGTTGTTTCCCATACGCATTGGGACAGAGAGTGGTATTTAAGCCATGCTAAGCATAACTTTAATTTAGTTCGCACGATGGATAGGCTTATCGAGGTTTTGGAAAATGACGACGGCTTCAAATCCTTCCATTTAGACGGTCAGATTATCGTATTGGACGATTATCTTGCAGTCCGTCCTTCTATGAGGGCGAGAGTGCAAAGGCTTATAGATAACGGCAAGCTTAAGATAGGACCCTTCTACATTTTGCAGGACGATTATCTTTTAAGCGGCGAGGCTAATTTAAGAAACGTTCTCGTTGGCTTGAAGGAAACCGAAAAGTACGGTAAGCCTACTATGATAGGTTATTTCCCCGATACCTTTGGTAACGTCGGTCAGATGCCTCAGATTCTTCGCGGATTTGGTATTGACAACGCGTTTATGGGCAGAGGAACTGTAATTTCTTCACCAGAAAAACGCGGCACGAGTGATGAGTTTTTCTCAGAGCTCAAGTGGGTTGCTCCCGATGGAAGCGAGGTCATAACAGAGCAGTTTATACTTTGGTATGCAAACGGTATGGAGCTTCCCGAGGATAAGGATGAGCTTAAGGAGAGGCTTAACGCTTTAGAAAACGAAATGGCGCATTGCACCAAAACTCCTTGCATATTGCTTATGAACGGCTGTGACCATCAGCCCGTGCAGGCAAATCTTTCCAAGGTTATAGAAAATGCAAAAGAGCTCGGTTACAATTTAGTACATACCTCTTTCGAGGATTTCCTTGAAAAAATCCGTCCTTACGAGGGTGAATTTGCAAAGGTTCAAGGCGAGATTTGTCAGGAGGAAAGCAACGGCTTCCGTTCGCTCAGAGAAACGGCAAGCGCTCGTATTTATCTCAAGCAATCGAGCTATAAGGCGGCATATTTACTTGAAGGCGTTGCAGAGCCTCTCAGCATGCTTGCCGAAAAAGAGGGCTTTTGCTACGACGACGAGATGCTTCACTACGCTTGGAAGTGCTTGTTTGAAAACTATCCTCACGACAGTATCTGCGGATGCAGCGTAGACGAGGTTCATAAAAAAATGGAAACTCGCTTTGCCGAGACTATCGATACTATTCAAAGCCATATCGACTTGGTGGGCGACAGACTCGTTCAAAAGCTTGCTAAAGACAAAAAGAGCGTGCTCGTAGCTAACCTTTATCCTAAGGCAACTGCAGACTACGTTGAATGTGAGGTTGACTTTTTAGAGGGCGAGCAAATTCCTTCCGACCCGGTTTTAGTTGACGCTAAGGGTAATAAATATTATCCCGTAGTTGAAGACTTGGGCGAGATGATGGAATATTCTCTTCCCGAGGATATGTTCAGACAGGTATTTAAGGTTCACAGATTTAATTATAGAATTTACGGCGAATTTGCGCCGCTCAGTCTTACGCTTATGACCGTTGAAAACGGCGTTGACGGGGACGTAAGAGCCTTGAAGCTTGGCGATAAGTGTATGGAAAACGCTCTCGTTAAGGTTACGTTTAACTCAAACGGTACCTTCAACGTATTGGATAAGGCAAGCGGTAAAACTCTTAAAAACCAAAACTCGTTTACCGAAATCGGCGACGAGGGTAACGAATACGAGTTTATGCCTAAGGGTCAGCTTTTCGACACCTTAAACGACGTTGCTGAAATATCCGTGCATAAGGTAGAAAAAGACCATATTGCATTTAAGGTTATAAATAAGCTTGCTCAGCAAGACGGTACTACCTTAGAGATTGAAAGCATAGTAACTCTTTTTGATAAGCAAAAGGGCGTAAAGGTAAACGTTAAGTTCCAAAACACCTGTAAGGACCATAGAATTCGCGCTGATTTTGCTTGGAGTGACGATTTTGCAACTCATAATTCGTCAGGTCAATTTGATTTAACGACGAGAGCAAACAAGCCGGGTCCTAACTGGACTGCGCCTCATCACCCACTCAGAACGTTTGAGTTCGTAGAGCGTACAAATGCTGATGGCGACGGTATGATTTTATCGCTCAGGGGTAACAACTTGTACGAAATTATGTCTGACGGACATACTCAAATTACACTTGTAAGAGGCGTTGGAATCCTTGGCGACTGGTTTGATTTCTTAACCTACGACTCTCAATGCTTAAGAGAGGTTACTGCTGAATATATGGTAGAATTCTACGTAGCAGACGAGAGAGAGAAGTCTATTGACAGCGCATACGGATATCACCACCCAAGACTTTACGCGTTTGCAGGAAACGGCAGAGGCGAAGAGCTGAAGGGCTTTGGCTTAGAGATTGACGGCGACGTTACCGTAACCTGCGTTAAGATGAACGGCAAGGGCGAGAATATCGTAAGATTCTTTAACCCATATACCGTAGCTAAGACTGTTAAGCTTTCAAAAGAGGTTACTCTTACCAATATGAGAGAAACCGAAAACGGCAAAAAGCTTAGCGAAATAGTCGTAGAGCCAAAGAAGATTATTACTGTAAAATTCTAAAAAGTGGCTCAATAAGTCGATTAATCAATAAAAGTATAATAAAAAGGCTTGGTTGCTGATTGGCAACCAAGCCTTTAAAATTTAGGTTCTAAAATAAATGTTGGGGCGCTTTTCTTGCGGCCTGACATTTTTTAGAGCTTAAAGCTTCGTTTTGTTATAGCGTTTTGCCCGTCAAGGCGTAAAGTATGCTTTGCGCGTAAACTCTGATTATAAAATCAGTGGGGTGATTGATATTATTTCCCGTCATGCTGTAATATGTTTTGTATCTTAAAATTTCCTTGTGCATATTGGTGACGGTTGCAATTCCGAGACCGTATTCCTCGGCAAGCTCTATCTGAGCTTGCTCAAGCTGTACCATGTTGCAATTTTCGTAATCGTTTTGAATATTGAATTCCTTTACGTCGCCGTTTGCAAGCATTGAGCTTACGAGCAAAATTTGAGTGTCGGGACAGGTAGATAGCAAAGCGTCTATCATCCATTTTAATTGAAGCTTAAACTTAGTCGGACTCATAGATAAATCGTTCATACCCCAGCAAAGAATAGCAAGGTCGGGGTCTTCATCCGTAACCAAAGATATATTTTCATATCCCCACAATGACGTTTCTCCGCCCTTGGCGTGATTTACAAAGCTTATATTGGGATTGTCGTAAACGGTTTTTAAGCTTTCGGTAACGAGGGTGTCAAAGCCGGGCATATTGGGCTCGATTCCCAAAAATCCGCTTCCGTTTCCGCCAACCGTGATGCTGTCGCCGAAAAAGCAAATCTTAACCTCCTCGCCGTTTTGCATTTTGGTTAAAAGGTTTGAATATTTTTCGGAATAATCAACGGGCGCGGTAAGTCTGTCGTCCTTTTGGGAGCGGTAGGTGACTGCCACGTGCTTTTTGGAAAAGGTCGGACCTTCGCTGAAATAAAGCCCCTTGCCCTGTGAATACGAGTGGAATTCGCCGTCTTGAGGGTAGTAGCCTGCTTTATAGAAAAACGGCATTTTTGATTTTTCGGTACGCAATATTGAATTGGTTTCTTTGTCAAAAGTATAATCCTTGCCCTCTTTGTATACGGTTTTTAAATCGTAAGAGGTTACCGAAATAATTTCGGTTGCAGGGTATAAAAGCTTACCAAAGTCGTCCTGCCCGACGAAAACGAGCGTTTCGTTATAAACGGTATCGCCAAGCCAAATCGGTTGCATATAAGTCTGCAAATTGAATTGGTCATACTGCAAAAGCTCGGAGTATTCAATTTCAACGCTATCAGATTCTGATTGCGTTTCCGTTTGACTTTCGGATTGAGTGGTCGCAGACATGTCGACGCATGCCGTTAAAGATAAACAGCAAATGGGAATTAACAGTTTTTTAAAAAAAGATTTCATATTTTATCCTTTATTATGATATTGATTTTAAAAGGTTCAACGCGTAAATGCAAAAGCCCAAATCGTTTGGATGAAGGTAGTCTGCTAAGAATTTGTCGTTATGGGGGAGTAATTTGTCACCGTCAATTACCGTCAAGCCCAACCTCTTTGCAGTGCTTATGACGGCGTTGCAGCAATCCTCGAAGCTAGAGCCCATTTTAGCCTTAAAATCAAAGTCTGTGCGGTACGTGGGCGAAATTAAGTAAATTTTTGCGCCTTGATACAGCTCCGTTACCTTTTTTAAATAGCTTTCTTCGTTAGCGGTCAATTCGCCTAACGAATTTAGGTGTCCGAAGTCGTTTGTTCCGTACGCAACGAATATAATATCGGGCTTAAAGCCGAAATCTATAACGGTAGAAGGCTCAAAACGGCTTGTGCCGATTCCTTGAATAATACTCTCCGCGTTAAAAAAGTCGCTTATAAGGTAGGGGAAAGACAGACTGTCAAACTTGGCGTCCCATCCTTGAGTAATAGAGTCCCCTAAAAAAAGGATTTTTTTATCGAATTTGTGAGGTGTGACGGTTGCGCCGTCCTCTGTTTTTACCGATTTAATTACGCCTGCAGGGTTGTGGCTGGGGAGTGTAATTACAACGTGAGATTGCTTGCCGTCAGCCTTTAAGTTAAATTTAAAGGTAAAAACCCCATCGTTTTCTCTCAAAAATTGATGAGTTAGAACGCCGTCTATTATCACTTCAAATTTATTGCCTTGCGAGGCCTCGACCTCTACGAAGCAAGAATTGGTGTAAAAATCTAATCTTATACCCGTAGTCGCTTTTGCATTGTCTAAAATGCAAGGGGGGTCAGCCTTAGCCCATTTTTCAAGCTGCGCCTCAGAGCATTTTGAAAAGTGTACGCCGTCATCCTCTTGCCAAATTTCAACCGCGCCTACCGTAATGCTTTTTAGGGCTTTAAAATCAAGCATATTATTCTCCAAGAAATTTATAATTTAATTATAAACTTTAGGCGTGTTAAAGTCAAGGGCAGATTAAAAATTTAATATTATATTGCAAAATTGAAAGCCGTTTGATATAATAAAATCAGAGGTGGCGTATGAAAAGAATAATTGCACTGTTAAGCTTATGCTTATGTTTTCCTTTTGCTTTCAATGTAACGACAGCTAAGGCAAATTCAGGACCTCCGTTTTGGGGAGGTGGGGCATCGCAAGAGGCTTCGATTTTAGAGGGTAATTGCCCTATCGTGGTCGAAAAGGAGTTGCTTGTCTTTGATTTATACGAGTATCCTACGACAAGCGGCGAGTTTATAAAAAAGTCTTCGGTTACAGCCAAATATAACTTTTTTAACCCTATGGATTACGATATAGACGTAACTCTTGCCTTTCCCGTCGGGACAATGACAAACAGCGGTTACGGATTTGATGACGTTAAAATCCTTGATAACAGTCTATACAGTGTAAAAATTGACGGGGTGGAGAAGAATATTGTTAAGCATTATACTCCAAGAAATTATTCCGGGGGTTATTCGATTGATATGGGCTTTATGTGTAAACTGCTAAAAAGCGATTTACAAATAGATTCAAATACTCCTATTTATACGTATTTTTTCAAGAATACGCTTGAAGAAAGCAGAAAGGTTAAGGTTACTATTCCCAACGCTTCAAAAAATCAGATAATTTACTCTGACAAATCTTCGCTGAATAAACAGCTTATAGGTAAAGATTTGGTTGCCTATGGAGGAGCTTCCAATTATCAAGATTTTTTTAAAATAGTAGTTATAGGTGATAAGCCTGAAGAATTAATCGTTGAATATTACAACGCTTCAGGTTATAGTATTGAAGGTGAATTATTACAGGATGAAGAGAGAGGTGTAGTAGAAGGAAAATTTTCCGAGCTTGTTGACGAGTGTTATAATCCCGAAACAAGCCCGTTTACAAAAGAAGAATATGGAAACTCGCTTATAGACGTTTTAAAATGTGGGCAAATAAAGCTTGAGGAAGGAGAAGAAGTCTATATTGACCAATCCCACGTGGACGGAGCTATAGTGTGGGTTGTGTATGAAATGTACGTAGGCGCAATGGGAAGAGTAGTAAATGAGATTACCGTTCCGATGTATCCTGTAGTTTTGGTGCAAGCAAAACCGTATGCGTATCAATATAAGTATTATCTATCGCCTGCGCAAGGGTGGGCAGATTTTGGAGAATTAGAAATAGTCATAAATACAAACTATTATCTTATTGGAAGTCCCGGTATAGTATTTAATAAGGTTGAAAACGGCTACGCGGTAACATTGGACGGCTTGCCCGAGGGTGAATTGATATTTTCACTTTGCGAGAGCCAAACGCGAAGAAACTCGTATGGCTGCAAAGTAAGCGTGTATAACGATACACTTCCTTTGATTGGGGTGTTAAGTGTGTTAGTCGTATACAGTATAATGAGAAAGAAACGAGGAAAAACCGGTCTATAAGTTGATAAACAAACAAAAAAGGGAGCATTAACACAATGCTCCCTTTTCGTGATTTACAAAATGGGTTTAAGAAAAATCTTTAGGTGGAATTAATTTCCTTTTAGATATTCATAAAAGCTGTATTTAGGCACTTGCTCAAATTGCTTTGCCGTCCAAATGAAATATGGAACGTTGGTTAGCTTGCCGTCTTTTCTGACCGAAAAATGAAAGAAGCTTACTCCCTCCCCGGGCTTAATTTTCTGACCGTTTAGCCAAGCTAAGCCAAGACCCTTTGCCCAAGTCAAAAATTGCTCGCCCTCTTCGGGCTTAATTTCAAACCAAACCCTTTCGTGCTTACCGCATACGTTTTTGTAATTTTGCATAATAAACGCCTCCTTTTTCTTCCACAAAGAGGCAAAAGAAAAACCCATCGCAAGCGATAGGTTTAATTGGTTGCAAATAGCCATCGCTTCAGCCTTTAGCACCTTGCTATAAAGTAGGTTGCTGTGCGGTCAAAGGGGCTGTCCCTCACGCACTCTTTATGGTAAACGTATTATACAAAATATGCGATAATTTGTCAAGAAAAATTTTATAAAAGGCATGTAGCGGATAATAAAACACCGTAAAGAGAGAACAAAAAGATATTTTTAGTTTTTTGGTATAGATTTTAATTCCTGTGTCAACTCATACCGTATTAAAAGATATATTTTTATATGAGCAATAATATCAACGTTTATTTTATATATGGGCGCAAGGTTATTTTAACTTTATAGTCAATGGCTTGCCGTCAATGCACGGTCAATGTACGTATCAATGACGGATATATCGTTGTATT
Organism: Christensenellaceae bacterium; assembly: GCA_045588105.1. Classification (GTDB taxonomy): domain Bacteria; phylum Bacillota; class Clostridia; order Christensenellales; family Borkfalkiaceae; genus UBA10281. The sequence continues at coordinate 12,852 of JAZNDO010000152.1, forward strand.
CGGCATATTGCATACATTCACGAAGGTGACCTTTGATAGATTCTTCACGCTGATTATCGGAAGAATACCGTGCATAAATTACAGCTCTCATAAAAATTTCCTAATAAAAGAATGTGTGACGTTCATTTCGTGCCAGCGACAGAACAAGATGCAATGGCGATAATTGAATTGCGTCGTATTATTTGGGGAACTACATACAGAGGAATTTATCCCGATAGCATGATTGACGAATTTGATTATGCATGGCACCAAGACAAAGAACTTCAGAGGATTAAGCATCCAAGATTTGCCGTTTACCTAATCTCTAAGAATGGATGCAATATAGGATAAAGGATTATGCTCTCGCTGTTGCCGAAAGCACACAAACTCCGGTGGATATGAGCGCCTGTGCAGCCCTTGCCGTTATGGCTCTGTGCTTACAAGGCAAATACCGCATTAAGGCTAAAGACGATTGGTCTGAGCCGTTA
>JAZNDO010000153.1:0-7096 GCA_045588105.1 Christensenellaceae bacterium
TTGGGTTTATTTTAACATTTAGCAATATTTTTTACAATATATTTATTTAAATTTTTTGCAAAATTTTATTTCTTTTATTTAAAAATGCTTTACCTGCCTATTCCCATTGACAAATTTGAGTTTTTGTTTATAATTAGACTTAGTTTATTGAGAGGTTTTACTGATGACGGCAGAAAAAATGAAAGACCTTGTATATAAAATAGGGTTCCACGTAAGCAACCAACCGAAGGCTTGGGGGCTTTTTCATATAGGCTGGCTTTTAGGCGTCGCGCTTGCCATATTTTTAGTTTTAAAGTTTTACGATAAAAAGCTGCTTAACGTTGCTTATGCCGTAACGGCCGTCATAATGATTGTCGGCGAAATCTACAAGCAGTTTATTTTGAGCTTTAACAATACGGGTGAATTTATATACCAATGGTACTACTTCCCCTTGCAGTTTTGCTCCACACCTATTTACACCTTTACCTTATGCGCAATACTCAAAAAGGGCAAGCTGTACGACTGGCTTTCCGTGTATAACGGCGCGTACTGCACGTTTGCAGGGCTTACGGTGCTTGTAATGCCAAGCACGGTTTACTCATCCTTCTTAGGAATTTGCATACAGTCGATGCTTCACCACGTGCTTATGGTTGTAGTCGGCGCAATCGCCCTCAGAGCGTACGCTAAGAACCTGTCTGTCAAGCTTTTTTTAGGCGGACTTGGTGTGTTCTTATTCTTCTTTGTAATTGCGGTAATTTTCAACTTTGTTATACCGACGCTAACCGGCCAAGCGGTAAATATGTACTTTATCAGCAAGAATATGGACCTCGATATGCCTATACTTTCTCACGTAAAAAAGGCTTTTCCATACCCCATCTTTGCAAGCATGTACGCAATAGTTTACACCGAAATTGCAGTGGGCATATCTTATCTCGTTTTTAAAATAGCCAATGTTAAAAAAAGATATTAAAAAACAAAAAAATAAATGTTGGGGTGTAAAAAAGCATCCCAACGTTTTTCATTTAGCAGTAAAAAAAATTACGGCTGTGCGAAAATTTCGCACAGCCGTTTTTTAAACCGCATAAATCTTTTTACCAAAGCACCGGATTGCCGTTTTCGTCATAGTGCCAATATCTGCCACCGTCTGAAGGCACGTCCGCTTCGCTTTCGACGTAATAGTATCTTTTAGCTGTTGTTAAATCCGTATTGTCCAGACCTGCGTATTCAGATATCCTTTCCTGTATGTATATTTGAGACCACTGACTTGCATTGCCCCTATAATACACTTTTTCTATTCTTTCGCACTCTTCAAACGCTTGGTCGTTGATAACAGCCAACTTTTTACCTATAACCACACTTTCTAATCCTTCGCAACCATTAAAAGCACTATTACCTATGCTTTCTACGCTGTCAGGTATAACAATGCTTTTTAAGCCTCTACACGCATAAAAGGCGTAATTGCCAATACTCGTTATGCCGTTTGGCAATACGACACTTGTTAAATTTTGACAGCCAAAAAACACGGCTCTATCGATAATTTTTACTTTAGAAGGCACGTTTACACTAACTAATCCGCTTTCAAAAAATGCAGCAATTCCGATATTTTCAACGGTCTCCGGCATTTCCACGGCTTGCAACCCATAGCAATAAGAAAACGCTTCGTCTGCAATATTGATTGTTCCTTCTCTAATTTTGTAAGTTCCCTCTATATACTCATTAGCAACAATTAAATGCTTACCGATATACAAAACGCCATCTTCCCAATTTGCTTCATCGTTATAAAACGTGGAATCTTTAAACGTGTTTCCGCCTATTCCTTTTACGTTGTCATCTATCGTAATACTGTCGAGCTTGCATCCGTAAAATGCAAAATTGTATACCTCCTCAACACTGCCGGGTAGAACAAGATTTTTTACCGACCTGCCTTTTATAAAAAGCTCAGCCCCATAGCGTAGCGGATTTGCTTCGGGATTTGCAAAGTTAATCTTACACCAATCCTCAATGCTACCATTATAGTAAACCTTTTTTAAGTTCGTACAGTTTTTAAAGGCGTAGCTATCTATAATTTTAACGTTATTGCCGAATTTAACGGTTGTTAGCCCTTTACATCCACTAAATGCCGACGAGCCTATTTTTGTTACGTTTTTACCGATTTTAACACTCTTTATTTGCGAAATTTCACTTTCGTCAACTGTCCCAAACACGTCAGCGTCAACACAAAAAGCGTACGACCCTACGGAAGTAATGGGCAGACCTTTGCGTTTTGCCGGTATAACGACAGTATTATCCCAGCAATCTCCTCTATTACCTAAGGTATATTCAGTCCTATCGTCATTAATTACGTAACGCATTCCCATAGTGGGAATAGGCCCGTAAAGAACACCTACGGCAATTAGTCCCAGCGATAAAATAAAAGTCAGTATTAAAATTCTTCTTAATTTTTTACTCATCAACATTTCACCTCATATATAAATAATTATGCTTGCGTATAAGTCGATTAATCAAACAATACCTGCTCAATAACCCCACCGCCAAGGCACTTCTCTTCGTCGTAAAATACGCAGTATTGTCCTTCGGTAATGGCGCGTTGCTTTTCAAAAAATTCAACCTCTATCTTTCCGTCACGGATATGCACGGTTACCCTTTGGTCGTCCTGACGGTATCTGAATTTCGCATAACACTCAAAGTCCTTTTGAGTAGGCTCGCTTGGTATCCAGTTGCAAGAGTGCATAACGAGACCTTTGGAATAAAGCCTATCCTCTGCGCCGTGCGCTACGTATAAAATATTGTTTTTTAAGTCCTTTTCAATAACGAACCATCTGCCTGCGTCGCCCTTTTGACCGCCGATATCAAGCCCACGGCGTTGGCCAATCGTATAGTACATAAGCCCGAAATGCTTGCCGAGCACTCTTCCGTCGTAGGTGCGGATTTCACCCTCCTTCGCAGGGATATAATTCATTAAAAACTGACGGAAATTCCTCTCGCCGATAAAGCAAATGCCCGTGCTGTCCTTTTTCTCGGCAGTCGCTAAGCCGTATTCCTCGGCGATTCGCCTGACCTCGGGCTTTGGAATATCAGCTAAGGGGAAAAGCACGTTTTCGAGCTGCTTTTGCGAAAGCTGATTTAAAAAGTAGGTCTGGTCCTTGTTTTTGTCCTTTGCTTTTAAAAGATAGTGTGTGTCGCCGTCGTGACGGATTCCGCAATAATGCCCCGTCGCTATATAATCCGCGCCGAGCTTTAAGGCATATTCCTTAAACGGTCCAAACTTAATTTCTCTGTTACATAAAACGTCGGGATTTGGAGTACGTCCGTTTTTGTACTCTTCCAAAAAGTAAGAAAAAACCCTGTCCATATACTCCTTAGCAAAGTTTACGCCATAATAAGGTATGTCAAGAAGAGCGCAAACGCGCCTTACGTCGGCGTAATCGTCTTCTGCCGTGCAGCAGCCGTCTGTATCGTCGTCTTCCCAGTTTTTCATAAAAAGACCTATTACGTTGTAGCCCTGCTGCTTTAATAAAAGGGCGGCAACAGAGCTGTCTACTCCGCCGCTCATACCAACGACTACGGTTTTTGCCATAAAGTATTCCTCCCACCCGTTAACGGATTCGTTTGATATATTTTATCACACGTCGACAAAAAAAGCAAAGTAATCACTTTAAAAAAGCAAAAATCTTGACAAAAATGGGATAAATGGTATATACTTATTAAAAAACTATGGGGTTTTACAATGGCAGATAAAGATATTTTAAAAGAAGAACCGGTAAGCGAAGAGGATTTTATCGTAACGCTCGTTACCGACCAAGGCGAAGAGGTTGACTTTGACGTAATAGCTTCTATTTCTTTAGACGAAAAGCTCTATTTTATTATGCAGCCCGTTGAGCTTTTAGAGGATATGACCGAGGAGGACTGTCTTGTCTTTGAGGTTACGCCTGTAAACGACGAGGAAGATAAATTCGATTTAGTTACCGACGATAAGATTATCGACGCGGTCTTTGCCGAATACGAAAAGCTTTTAACTGAAAACGAATAGTAATTGTATGTAAAATTTAAGTAGGCGAGAGCCTGCTTTTACGCACCCGTAGTCTAATTGGATAAAACAGAGCCCTCCGACGGTAAAAAGTAATCTAAAATATTCCACAATATATTGTTTTGATTTAAAGCACAAACACAATATATTGTGTGTATTTTTATACATAATATAAAAACCCACCCAAAAACCCACCCGAACAGACAATTTTGAGGCTTGAAACAGTATAAAATTGTCTGCATTTATTTTTAATTTTTGGAGTTTTTATTTTTTATGTTTTTTGAATAAATTCATCATTTTGCATAAATGCGCCTGTAGTCTAACGGGAAAAAATCCCGATCTCCGACATCGGTGTTGTGGGTTCGAGCCCCGCCAGGCGTACCACCACGCTCTACTTTTTCACTAAAAAAGTAGAGTGTTTTTTTTGCCCGATTATAAGAAAAATCCCCGACTAAACAATCGAGAATTTTCCATTACGCCTTCATATAAATTTGTGTTTCCCTTTAGATATTTCTAGTTCTAACTCATCGTAATTGATTATCCAACGATGACCGTTTAACGTTGTAAAAACTTTATCTGAACGAAGAACTTGTTCAACTTCATTCATAGTTATCTTAACGTTAGGATGTCGTTTTTGATAGTTCCTTACCGTATCGGCGTGCCAACGCAAACGAGGCATATCTACGTGACATTTTAAATTTTTAGGGTTGACGGTTTTTATAAATGCTTTATGGTCTATCAACCACTTACCCGTTTCCATTACCCCATACTGTATTCCGTTCGCTTTAACAAACCGCCGCATATTTGGCTTTCGTACTATCGTTCCCGCATCTTCTTGTAGAAATAACCTGTAAATCTCACCCGTAGTCCACATTATGCGTGTAGGTGGTTCTTCCTCTTCATTTATAACCTCGTAAACATCTTTTTGCGCAGAAAGATATAAATACAATTCGTCAAGGTTTATAAGCCACGCACATCCGTATTTTAACGCAGTAATTTGATTTGTATGGACGAGCGTTTCTATAAAATGACGGCTTATAACGGTTTTCCCATCGGCTTCTTTCATTTCTTTTATGACGTCTGATATTCGACGTAATCTCGGTAAATACATTACGTTTTCTCCTAATTGATATTTTTGCTAAATATGTTATTCAATATCTCGGCAGCCTGCCTATCGCTACTATGAATTATATGACTATAAATATCGCTTGTCGTACTTGTTCTGGAATGCCCCGCACGCACCGAAACAGTAACAAGAGGAACACCTGCTGCAAGTTGAATTGAAATATTCGTATGCCTTAAACTGTGCAAAGTATAGTAACCGATATCCATTTTCTTTATAATACGCTTAAGCCAATCACGCAAAATACCGGGGTTAATCATTTCACCGTTTTCTTTAGTAAAAAGTTTTTGGGACGGTTTCATATAATCTCCACACGCCTCTCTAAGGTCTGTCCAATATTTTTTATATTCTATAAGCGTATCAATCAAAATTTGTGGAACTGTTACAACACGAATTGAACCGTGCGTTTTAGGCTCTTTTTCAAAAGTCCCATATTTGCCCAAATACACTACGGAACGATTGACCGATATAGTATTTTTCTCAAAGTCTATATCCCGCCACTCTAACCCTGCTAACTCCCCACGTCTAAAGCCCGTAAGTAACGCTAGGAGCATTGCCGTTCTATCTCTAAGGCTCGCTTTGCTCATAAGGTAATCTACAAATTTGCCTGAAGTCTCCTCGTCCATATAACGAATTTGAGTTTTGTGTTTTGGTGGATATGATATATACTCAGCCTTTGCATAGTTTTCAACAACGTACCTATTCCTTTTAGCGAGCGAAAGAATTGCCCTAACAGTACGCTTGATATGGTTGTTCGTTTCCCACGCATACGGCACAAATTCTTCGTTTATATCAAAGAGTTTAGGAAACGGGATTTTCGTTGCCTTGCAAAGTTTTACCGCCCATTCTTCACTAACAGTTTTACCATTCAACGCAAAGGCTAACGTTGCGCTTTGAATTTTATATTCGTAGCGTAAATTTGTATACGTAAAGCCGTAAGACAGTAAAGTTTCTCTAAACGTAGGAAGGGGTGTTACCGTAACGATTCTATGTTCTCTTTCGTCTACTGCATCAAAAAAGTTTTGAAGTATGCCGGGAGTCAGTTCTTTAAGTTTATACCCACCTATATTCTCACAAATATAACCAAGTGAATATTCTACCTTAGCATAATAACTAAGCGAGTTCTCTCTCTTGACTTTAGCAAGCCATTTTTCAGCCATTTCCCTAAACGTAATTTTTAACGGATCTGTTCCGTTATTATAGGACGAAAGGGTTTCAATAAACTCTTTTTCAAACCTATCCGCAACGAGAACTACTTCCTTTTCCGCCTTCTTTAGCGTCATCCCCGATTCAGGTTTCCATCTCATTGAACGAGTTATTTGTTTCCCGCTACCCTTATCTGTCGCTTTTACTTGAATTTCATAAGTAATATCCCCAGATTTAAGCGTAATTTTTCTAATCGTTGCCAATTTATACCTCCATATGTAACAATTTTAAAAGTTCGTCAAGATTAAGCAAGTATTTTTTATTCAGCCTTACTATCGTAATTTTCCCCTGTTCGCAAACCTTTTTAATGAAGTTGTACGTAACGGAAGAATCTTTATCTATAGTCTTTATCTCTTTTAAGGCGTCTCTAATCGTTCTCATTCTTGCTGCCATTTTAAATATCCTCCCTTGAATTTTTTATGTGTTCTTTTAGACTGCATAATTCGGGGAGTATACTCTTATTATACCCCACCCTTATATGCCCTTCAAAGAAAAATTTTTCACTTTTTTTATTTACAAGTGATTTTTTATCTGCATTTTTTTGCCTCATCATTACCTCCTGAATTTTTAATTTTCAACCCCTAAAAACGGCATTAATTTTAGGTGTGTTTTACCCCTTGAAAATGGGCATTTGACAGTTAGGCGTGTGCTTGTCTTGATACAAGTGGGGCGGCTGCGCCGCCCCACGACAAGCACACGCCTAAAAACGGTTAATCAAACACTTCAAGAACGGAAATCTATCGAAAGCGAGGCTCGCCGCT
>JAZNDO010000154.1:0-2677 GCA_045588105.1 Christensenellaceae bacterium
AAGCTTTAAGGGGGCGTATAAAATAGTAAACGCAAGGCGCTATGCAAAGCTTGACTTTAAAGACCTTGCGAATATGAGAATCGTTTTAAAAAGGGCTATCAACTTTATAACCTGCAACGGTAAATTTTTTGGAACGCAAAACCAGCTTGCAGTAAAAAACACCTTGCTTTTAACGAGCAAGGACAGCGTTTTACTATCACAATTATCAATGTTTTCAAACGACGAAATTAAGTCGAGCGTTTTAATAGGTGAATTATGACGACTTTTGTATTTGACGGAACTAAAATAGGACTACTCTCTTGTGTTTTTGAGGCGTATTACGGCAAGCGCATACCAAACGCGCTTACGGATAAAGAGGTACAGGTTTCCTTTTGCGACAAGATTTATACGGTAGAAAGCGACCTTGAAAAATCAAACCGCGTTTCTAAATGCTTGAAAAGCCTTGCTACTCCTTGCGTATTAAAGGACGTAAACCTCGCCCTTAAAAGCGGACAGGAGGACAAGTTTACGGTTATTTTTAACTATATAAAATACGCAATAGACAACAAAAAGACGGATATTTCAAAAAACTTTGCAAACAAGCACGTCTTAGCGTTTAGCGACCTTCTTAAAAAGGTCACCTTTGAAATACACCGCTTTAAAGGGTTTATCCGTTTTGAACAGTCGGTGGACGGATATTACTACGCCCACTACACCCCCGACAACGATATAACTTGGCTTTTAATGCCACATTTTGCAAGCAGGTTTTCAGACCAGGCCTTTATAATACACGACACCAAAAGGAACGTTTTAGGTATGTACGACGGATACAAGGCAACCGAGGTAAACGCCGAGGACAGACAGGTAACCGTTTATTTATCCGACGAGGAAATCAATTTCAAAAAGCTTTGGCAAACGTATTATAAAAGCGTAAATATAAAAGAGCGCAAAAACCACAAGCTTATGAAACAGTTTTTACCTATTAAATACTGGGACAACCTACCCGAAAAGCAGCTTGAATTTGCAACCTTTTAATTTAGCCCCTTATTTTCAGCTTTGCGAAAGGCAAAGCTAAAGCCGTAAGCACTCCCCGCTTACGGCTTTTTATTATTCGATAATTTCTATATCAAAAAAGGTTGAAAAGCTTTGCAAAGGCTCGACTTTTCCGATATTTTTCTTGGTTTCAAGCACCTCGGGCTTGCCGTCGGGCGAGGGCAAGGTCATCCATGGCTCGATACAAACGAAGGGCGCGTCCGTTTTAGGCATGTGCCAAATTCCCAAATAGTCCATTTCGGTATAGCTTACCCTGATTGCTCTGTCAGTATTTTTACCCTTTATAAACACCGCCTTAGGGATATTCTCCATTACGATTGCGTCGTTATCAAAAAGATTATGTCTTAAAGCAATACGCTTGTCTCCGTCAAGCTTTAAAGGTATTCTTTCTTCGCCAACGAGCCCTTTTTCATTTAAAATTATTTGAGTGGGCTGACAGCCCTCGCTAAATTCCACGAAGTAATCCTCAAACTCTCCTCCGTCGAAGGGTACGTTAAAGCCGGGGTGACCGCCAAGACCAAAATACATAGTATTTTGACCGACGTTTTTTACTCCGTAAGCAACCGAAAGCTTTTTGCCGATTATCTCAAATTTCACCGAAAAAATAAACTTAAAGGGATATATTTTATACGTTTGCTCATTTGAGCATATTATAAAGGTCATTGAGCTTTCGTTTTTTTCGGCAAGGCAAAATTCACTGCCCCTTGCAAAGCCGTGCCTGTCCATAGCGTACTCCTTGCCTTCAACGACGTATTTGCCCTCTGCAAATCTACCGACGAAGGGAAAAAGATTATACGCCCTGCCCGTCCAATATTTGGGGTCGCCCTGCCAAAGATATTCAACGCCCGTGCTCTTAGAAAAAATACTTTTAAGCTGAGCGCCTTTTGTCTCCACACTTACCTTTAACTCGCTGTTTTCTATAGAATAAATCATAAATTACTCCTCGTCAGGTGAAACAAACTGTGAAAAATACTTGTTGGTCAGCATAAACTCGTTGATTTGAGAATCCTTCATCGTGATAACGTAATCAAGCAACCTGCCCGTATCGTCACACATAGAAACGATAGGTGTATTATCTAAAAACTTATCGCAAATGTTTTGCATATGAGTATACAACACGCCTAAGGTTTGCTCGTCGTAGTCCTTACCGTCTAAAAAATCATAAAAATCGAGAATTGCGTTAAAGGTTCTGACCCTATCTCTGTTTATAATCCAAGTTCTGAAAAACAGATAGCCAACAATCGTAACCGCTGCGCCAGCGATAGAAAACCAAGCTAATTCCTCTAAAAACATAGACAAGCCTACTACCGCAACGCCGACAACAATCAAAATGGGGAATAAAATCAAGAAAATTTTGTTATGCTTTTCCTTAGCCATATATTCGGGAATCATAGACTTCAATCCCCTTTCAAGCTTTGCTTTTTTAACCTTATTCTCCTCTTTTGAATAAGATGCAAGCTCCTCTTCGCTAAGACCTTGCTTATGATAATAGGTCTTGTACTCCTTTACTATTTCTTTTTTAGCCTCGGCGTCAGCACAAGCAATAGCCTTGTTTATAAACTCCTTATGCTCTTCATCCTTTAAATCAGTATAATTTTTAGTTTTTATAGCAACCATTGCCATATAAACCTTGTAATCGGAATCG
>JAZNDO010000155.1:0-15144 GCA_045588105.1 Christensenellaceae bacterium
GCAGCCCGGCGATCAGATCACCATTGATGATAACACCTACATCATTGCGATCTGGAAAGAAGCTCCCTTAACCGAATATATCTACGTATTTACGCCCGGCGAAGCAAACGGATCGAATGAGTACGATTACGTGACAAACGGAACCGAGATCACTCTGTACACTCCCGAATTTTTGGACTTCTTACCGATCGAAGGATTTGAGTTCGATTACTGGAGCGTTCGCACAGGCTCTGCAATGGGTACAGAAATGGCACAAAAGCAGCCCGGCGATACCATCATCATTAACGACAACACGTATATCATCGCAATGTGGAAGGCTATTCCGCACACTTGCGTTGGCTTACCCGAAAGCGGTCAGAGCGCAACCTGTACCGTGGACGGTTGGAAGGACTACTACCGTTGCGAATGCGGAAAGTATTACGAGGATGCAATTTGTGAAACGCCTATTTCCGACCTTGAAGCGTGGAAGGTTGGCGCAGGCAAAATCACGGCGGCACATAGCGGAACGCCCGAATGGATTAAAACTGCTACCACTCACGCAAAGAAGTATACCTGCTGTGACACCTTTGTGGTTGAAACCGAAGCTCACGAATGGAATAATGGTGTTTGCTCCGAGTGTAACTATGTTTGCCAACACACGAATATAGCCGTTACGAAACAAGACGGTCAGAGCGCAACCTGTACGGTTGACGGTTGGAAGGACTACTACCGTTGCGAATGCGGAAAGTATTACGAGGATGTAAATTGTCAAACACCTATAAACGACCTTGAAGCGTGGAAGGTTGGCGCAGGCAAAATCACGGCGGCACATAGTGGAACGCCCGAATGGACTAAAACTGCAACCACACACGAGAGTAAATATACTTGTTGTGGCGATGCAGTTGTAGCGGAAGAAGTTCACGAATGGAATAACGGCACTTGCTCCGAATGTGGATATGTTTGCTTACATACAAGCGTAGCCGTAACGAAGAAAGACGGTCAGGGAGCAACGTGTACTGTTGACGGCTATAAAGACTATTATCAATGTGCTTGCGGTAAATTTTTTGCTGACGAAAACCGCACTATGCCGATAGATAATCTTGAAACGTGGAAAGTTGGCGACGGCAAAATTTTAGCAAACCACGAGTACGGCAATTTAATTCCAGAAGAAAGCGCAGTACATACGCAAACAGAATTGAAAGCGGGTATGAAAGCGCATTACTATTGTTCGGTATGCGAAACGTATTTTGATGAAAATAAGAATCCTACAACCGAGGGTGCTTTGATTATCGCAAAGCCCGAACATAGCTACGGCGATTGGGTTAAGGATAACGAAAAGCATTGGAAGGCTTGCTCTTGCGGTCTCAAGGCAGACGAGCATACGCATAACTACACCGATAATGCAGATATGATTTGTAACGATTGCGGCTTTGATAGAACTGTTCAGCACACCCACGGTAACGGAACAAAACAAGACGGTCAAGGCGCAACCTGTACCGTAAACGGTTGGAAGGATTATTACAAGTGTTCTTGCGGTAAGCTTTACACCGATGCGGCTTGCACGAACGAAATTACTTCTCTTGAAGAATGGAAGAATGGCGACGGTAAGATTGCAGCAGGTCATACGTTTGGCGATTGGCAGACTGAAATCCCTGCAACCACCGAAAAAGAAGGCACGAAGGCGCATAAGGATTGTACGGTTTGCGGAAAGCACTTCGATGAAAACGGCAACGAAATCACCGAGCTTGCTATTCCTAAACTTGAAGACAGCTCTACCCCTGACAGCTCCGTAAACGGCGGTTCTTCGGATAGCGGTAAGAAGTCTGGTTGCGGTTCATCGGTTAGCGGTGGCTCTGTTCTCGGACTTGGTGGCTTTTCTCTCGTTTGGTTCGTTATCAAGAAAAAGAAGATTGCAGATTTAATTGCAATTTTTAAGAAGAAATAAGAAAAGCTAAATAGAGCTTATAAACGGTGGGTGGAAGCATCCGCCGTTTGCTTTTCAAGAAATGTTATAAAAAGCTTTAAAAAAGACAGACAATCAATAACGCGGACTTTTAAAAAATGAATACACTATAGCGTTGACAATAGTATTTTTTTATGTTAATATAATATATGAGTTAGAATTTGGGGGAAAAGCCCTCATAGGAGAAATAGATGGCAAACAACGTAAAAACACAAAAGACGTTTGATTTTAAAGAGCTTTTCTACGTTCTTAAAAAGAATTTTATAGTAGAAGCACTTATTTTCGTCGTAATACTTGCATTGGGCGTCGTGTATACAAGGATAAACACAGACTACTACGTTTCGTATGCAACCGTAGTTTTGCGCGCTGAGGTCGGTTCATCTACGTCCGATTATAACGATACGGTTCTTTCTAAGATGTATCTTACGACCATATCAAGTCTTATGAAGGACGACGCTATTATTGACAGAGCCAATAAGGAGTACGAGGGCGGCGGAATTTCAGCAGGAGCGTTGACCGTTTCCTTTGACGAGGACAGCCTTATGCTCAAGCTCAGCTACCGTGATTACAGCTATCAGAATTCGATAGACAAGCTTGACGCTATAATAGACGTATGTGAGGAGATTTCCAGCGGAGGAGAATTTTTCCCTGCGAGCATAAGGATAGTTAAAATAAGTCCTCAAACGAAGAGCGGCCAGGCATCCGACGATACGAGAATCTTAACCTTAGCGATTATCGGAGCTGTCGTTGCAGTAGCGGCGTACGCTATTTTGATGTATTTTATAAAGGACAGAATTTCTTCGGTAGAAAGACTTGAGTCTGTTACCGGCAAGAAAAACTTCGTTACTATTGAGAGAAAGAAGAGCGGAAACGTTGCCCTTCCTCTCGGTGAGGGCGAGCATGAGAGCAGTCATATTGAAATAGACCTTGCAAAGCTTTCGGACACCCTCATTTATATGAGCGACGGCGAAAACAACAAGGTATTTCAGGTTCAGTCCTGTATCTCGGGCGAAGGTAAGACGACAGTTTCCACAAACTTAGCAAGAGCGCTTGGCGAAAGTCAAAGAAAAACGCTTATTATCGACTGCGACTTTTCTAAGCCTTCTATTCACAGAATTTTTAAGCTTCACAGAGAGACGGGTATTACCGATTACTTTAAGGGCGAAAAGAGCTTTGACGATATAGTAAAGCCCACGGGAGCAGATAACGTAGACCTTATTACCTGCGGCGACAGAATTTCTAACCATACCATATTCTTTGCTTCGCCAAAGTTCAGGGCTATTATCGACGAGGCAAAGAAAAAGTACGATTTCGTCGTATTGGACTGCGCGCCGGTTAAAGCGCTTTCCGACTATATCAATATATCGGCTGTTGCCGATGCGACCCTGCTCGTAGTAGGTAGTGATAAGCTCAGCGCGAGAGACGTTGATTATACCGTTAAAGAGCTTGAGGCTTGTAATGCAAACCTTATTGGTACGGTATTCAACTTCAGCGCGGCAGAAAATAAAAAGCGTTATAACTACTACTATTATTACAGAAAAAAAGATAACAAATAAGTTAAAAGCCCACAAATCTGTGGGCTTTTAGTTTACAAAAACGCTCGGTTTAGCCAAGTGAATATCAAGCTTTTAACGCTTAAAACGGAGAGAAGGTAATGAAACGCAAAAAGCATACGGATAAAAAATTGACCATTTACGATTATGAGGAAAAATATTCCTCAAAGGAAAACAACGAAAAAGCGCGAAGACTTTTAAACGTCGTAACGTTTGCGCTTGGCGCTGTTATTTTAGTCGCGCTCTTTTCTCTTTTTAAGGACGTGTACGATATAAACAAATACGCCGGCTACGCCGTGGGAGTGGCGGCCGTCATTGCGTACGTGCTTTTGTTTGTCGTGCCGGTTGCAAAAATAAGAGGTATGGACAGGTTTGAAATAAACGCAAACGCGAAAACCGTAAAAAGGGCGAAAAAGCACAACGCCAAGGTAAGACAAAGCTTAGCCGATAAAATTATAGAGGTATACGAAAATGCCGACTGTAGCTGGTACGGCAGCAACGGCGTTGAGAGGTTGATTTCGGCAAAGGACTCGGCAGATTCGGATAAAATGAGGCTTGCCTTGAACGAGATTTACGCTAAAGACGTAAAGAGAACAGCAAAAGAGATAATTTTAAAGTGTGCGGTTAAATCGGGTACCTTTTCGGCAATTTCGCAAAAGGACTATACGGACGTCCTTTTGGTTACTGCAATAAATCTTCAAATGATAAAGGATTTGGTGTTTTTATACGGCTTCCGCCCATCTGATACCAAGCTTTTAAAGATATTTTCCAAGGTGCTTTCAAATTCCTTCGTTGCCTACGGCTTAGGAGGAGTTAAGATTGGCAACACGGTCGTTAAAACTATGGGGGATATGGCAAGAGGAATTCCCATTTTAGGCTCTGCAATATCCGTACTTGTTGACAGCTCGGTGCAAGGTCTTGGCAACGCGATCTTGACTGCGGTAATAGGCAGGCAAACTATAAAATATCTTATAAACGAGTATCGCCTGCAAGACGTTTTAGACGGAGTCGAGGAGGTTGACAGCGACGAGGAGTTTGCGGCAACCTGCGAAGAGCTGAAAACTGCGCTCGCATCTAACGGCAAGACAAAATCCGCATAACGGCAGAAGATTATACGGAGCATATTCCAACGTTGATTCTGCAAGCTAGCGAGACGGATTTTATAAAAAGTATATAATATGGCTCGCGACAGGAATCGGGGTAGAAAAAGTCGCTTTGCGACGAAGCAAATAAAAGGGGCAAATGCAAGATTGCATTTGCCCCTTTCGTTGTGTAGCTATTATGCTTGTCTTTCTTAAAATAAGGTGAAGACAAAAGCATGGGTGAAGCGTCACTCTCCAAACCTTACGTTGACTATCCCAACGTCAAGCCAAATCGAAAAACAAGCACCGAGCGAATTATCGCTCGGTGCTATTGCTTATCAGCAGTTAAACGCGTTTAAAATTTTATAAGTGAAATCAATCGATAATAGCCTTAATTCTTCTTACGCCTGCAGAGGAAGCCTCTTCCTTTTTAATCTTGAAGTGGTGAAGCTCTCCTGTAGTCTTTGCGTGTGGGCCGCCGCAAATTTCCTTGCTGTATTCGCCCATAGTGTACACCTTAACCTTTTCGCCGTACTTGCTTTCGAACACGCCCTCTGCGCCTTGCGCCTTAGCCTCTTCAATAGTAAGCTCTTCCAAAGTTACGGGAACGTTAGCGGTTATAGCCTCGTTTACCCAAGCCTCGATAGCGGCAAGCTCTTCGGGGAGAAGCTTGCGTGGGAAGTTAAAGTCAAAACGGAGTCTTTCTACGGTAATGTTAGAGCCCTTTTGGTGAATTCCGTCGTCGCCTAAAACCTTCTTTAAAGCGGCGTTCAAAAGGTGGGTTGCTGTGTGAAGTCTTGCGGTCGTATCGTTTTGCTCTGCTAAGCCTCCCTTAAACTTTTGCTCGCTGCCTGCCTTAGATTTTTCAATATGCGCTTGCTCGGCAGCCTTATAGCCCTCTTTGTCTACGGTAAAGCCCTTTTCCTTTGCAAGCTCTTCGGTGATTTCTATTGGGAAGCCGAAGGTGTCGTAAAGTCTGAATGCGGTTTTGCCCGGGAACACGTCGCCCTTGATAAAGTTTATTACCTTGTTAAACTCCTTAAGACCGTCGGATAACGTCTTAGAGAACTTGTCCTCCTCTTTGTTAAGCTCGTCGTAAATCTTTTGCTCGTTTTCCTTAAGCTCGGTGTATACGTCAGCGTATTTGTCAACGTAGCACTTAGCAATTTTTGCAAGACTGCCTACGGGAAGCTCAAGAGTTCTTCCAAATCTTACCGCTCTGCGGATAAGTCTTCTTAAAACGTAGCCCTGGTCAACGTTAGAAGGAACGACTCCGCGCCTGTCGCCGATTAAGAAAGTTGCAGTTCTGATATGGTCTAAAATAATTCTGAACGCCTTGGTAATTTCTTCGCTTTCCTCGTACTTTTTGCCGGTAAGCTCCTCAATTTTAGCTTTAGCGCCCTGGAATGGGTCGGTT
The DNA here is from genome assembly GCA_045588105.1 of Christensenellaceae bacterium. GTDB lineage: Bacteria > Bacillota > Clostridia > Christensenellales > Borkfalkiaceae > UBA10281. Next base: position 5,995 of record JAZNDO010000155.1, read on the forward strand.
TCGTATACCGTCTTGTAGCCGTTAGAGATACAAAGAACTCTCTCTAAGCCCATACCCGTATCAACGTTGTGTTGCTTCAATTTGGAGTAGTTGCCCTTTTCGTCCTTATAAAACTCCATAAATACGTTGTTCCATATCTCAAGATATTTTCCGCAATCGCAAGATGGGTCGCAGCTTTCTGAGCAGGGCTCGTATCCGCGGTCTATAAACATTTCGGTGTCGGGACCGCAAGGACCGGTAGTTCCGGCTATCCACCAGTTATTCTTTTTGGGAAGATAGAAGATTTTTTCCTTAGGAATACCGCGTTTTTCCCAAACGCTTGCGCTGAATTCGTCTCTCGGCGCGTCCTCGTCGCCTGCGAAAACTGTAACTGCAAGGTCTGAAACAGGAATATCGAGATAATCCTTGCCGGTTAAAAATTCATAGCTCCAGGAAATAGCCTCCTCTTTAAAGTAGTCGCCGAGCGACCAGTTGCCGAGCATTTCAAAGAAGGTAAGGTGAGATGCGTCGCCGACCTCTTCGATATCGCCCGTTCTGACGCATTTTTGAACGTCGGTAAGCCTGACGCCTGCAGGGTGCTTTTCACCGAGAAGGTAAGGCACGAGTGGGTGCATACCTGCAGTGGTGAATAAAACCGACGGGTCGTTTTCGGGGATAAGACTTGCGGACGCAATTATTTTATGACCTTTTGAAGCAAAAAAGTCAAGATACATTTGTCTTAAAGTTTCAGATGTTAACTTTTTCATATTTTCTCCTTAGCTCAAATCTTTCATCCAATGCTAAATTTGAGCTACTATTATACTTTTTAAAAATTCGATTATCATTATATAATAAATCTTTGAATTTGTAAACTTTTTATAAGTCTTCTTTTGAATTTTTAAAACGTCTGCACGTTTCAGGGTTGTCAAAATCAAAGTCGCAAAACCCTTGAGTGCTCCAAACGCATTTTCCGCACGATGGCTTGTCCTCGTTTTCGCCGTTTGCTTCAACCTCTTCAAAGGCGAGACAATTTTCTTCCTCAAGGTTTTTCCGGCAGCCGTCTTTTGGGTTAAAGCTTTTGCAATAAACACATTTTAAATCAAACATAAGTTAACCTATAAGCCGTTTAATCAGGCTTTTTTAACCGAAACGCCCTCTTTTGAAATCATAACGAGGTAGCCTTTTGCAAGGATTTCCCCTCTCAAAGCGTCAGCCGTAGCGTAGTCCTTGCTTTGTCTTGCCTCTTGCATTTTGTTTGCAAGGCTTGTGATTTCCTCTGGGACGTCCTCTTTATGAGTTTTTTCGTAAGCTGAAACGAATTCGCTTGGATTTTTAGTAAACAAGCCGAGTAGCGAATAGGTTTTTTTAATTTGAGCAAGCATATTTCCTGCCGTTTGGTCATTGTTTGCAATTAAGGCTTTAATCTTTTTGAAATAAGCGAAAAGCTCTGAAAGGGCAAGGGCTGTGTTGAAGTCGTCGGATAAAGCCTCGTCGAATTTTTGGTCAATCTCGGGGTATTCTCCCTCGATTTTTATACCCTCTTTTTGAGCCGTATCAAAGGTCTTATAGAATTCGTAAAGGTGCTTTTCTGCGTCGGGGAAGAGGTCGTCGGTTATATTGATATCGTTTCTGTAATTGGTTTGAAGCAGAGCAAATTTAATAACCTCGTTAGAGTGCTTTTTAAGCAAATCGCTCATAAGAAGGCTGTTGCCGAGTGACTTGCTCATCTTTTGACCGTTTACCTTGATAAGTCCGTTATGCACCCAATATTTAACGAATTGCTTGCCCGTCAAAGCCTCGGTTTGGGCAATTTCGTTTTCGTGATGAGGGAATATTAAATCTCTTCCGCCGCCGTGAAGGTCGATTTGCTCGCCGAAAGCGGTTTTATTCATGGCAGAGCATTCGATATGCCAGCCCGGTCTTCCCTCGCCCCAAGGAGAGGTCCAACTGATTTCGCCTTCCTTAGCGCTCTTCCAAAGAGCAAAGTCAAGAGGGCTTTTCTTTTCTCCGTCGTTTTCAATTCTTACTCCGTTTAACGCGTCCTCGGTATTGCGGTGAGAAAGCCTGCCGTAAGAGGGGAAGGAATCAACCGAAAAGTATACGTCTCCCTTTGCAGTCGGGTAAGCGTGTCCTTTTTCTATCAATGTCGAAATAAACGAAATGATATTGTCGATATTCTCGGTCGCCTTAAGCCAAACGTCGGGGTCGCCAACCTCCATTTCAGCCATAACCCTGTCGATTTTTTTAATCATCATTTTAGCGTACGCGTCGGCAGGAATACCCGTTTCCTTCGACCTTGCTATAATCTTGTCGTCTACGTCGGTATAATTTCTCGCGTACGTTACATCGTAGCCCTTTTTAACGAGGAATTTTCTTATAACGTCGTAGATGAGCGCCTGATAGGTATGACCTATGTGCGCCTCGCCCGAAACCGTAATTCCGCAGGCGTACATATTGACCTTGTTGCCGCTGAGAGGAATAAATTCTTCTTTAGTGCCAGAGAGTGTATTGTAAATACGCATACTTATATTACTCCTTATTTTTTACTGTTTGAGAGGGGATTCCAACTGCCGTCGCGCCGTTTGGAACGTCTGTAAGCACGACTGCGTTTGCCCCGATTTTTACGTTTTCGCCAATGGTGATATTTCCCAATATCTTAGCCCCCGAGCCGATTATCGCCCCTTTTTTCACAGTAGGGTGGCGTTTTGCTCCTCTTTCCTTGCCCGTTCCGCCAAGCGTTACTCCGTGGTATAAAACAACCCCTTCCTCAACGGTGGCCGTTTCGCCAATCACAACGCCCATGCCGTGGTCAATGAATATTCCTGCGGATATTTTTGCCGAAGGGTGAATTTCTATTCCCGTGAAAAACCTTGCAAGCTGACTTATAAGTCTTGCGAGCAGCTTTAGCTTTACCCCTTGTAAAAAATGGGCAAAACGGTAAAACATAAGGGCGTGAACACCCGAGTATGTGAGAAAAATCTCCAATTTATTTCTTGCCGCAGGGTCGCATTTCAAAGCGAAATCCAAGTCTTTTTTCAAGTGCTTAAACAAATAAAAACCGTCCGTTTCAAGGGTGTGACGAGAAATATTCTCTTACCCAACAAAAAACACCTTTCCCCCTATGGGAGAAAAGGCGTTAGGTCTACGCTGTTCCACTTTTCTTCAAAGCAAAAATTGCTTCCTCTTTTGCGCCAAGCTTATACGGTGGCGGCCGTGGGTAATTAACCCCTCTTAACGGCAGGACGCACTTTGGCTTAAATTTTTTCGGGCTTTCACCAACCGCCCTCTCTCTGAAAAAAACTTAAGTTAATCTTTCCTGTCACGAGAAATATCACTTTTATTATACGTATTTTAACACAAAAAGGTGACTTTGGCAAGTTTTTTGCGCCATTACAATAAATTTGTTAAAATTTAGATTAAGAAATCTAAAAAGGGTTGCAAAATGCTAATAATTGGTATATACTAAAGTCATAAAAATTTTAAAGGAGTATATTATGCTCGATATAAAACTTATTACCGAAAATCCTGAGCTTGTAAAAAACAGCTTAGCTAAAAAGGGATGCGACGTAGACTTTACGGAAATTTTAAGGATTGATACCGAAAAGAAAAAGCTTATGGCGGAAATAGAGGCTTTAAAGGCTGAAAGAAACAAGGTTTCTGCCGAAATCCCCAAGCTTAAAAAAGAGGGTAAGCCTGTTGATGAAATCTTCGCTAAAATGAGAGAAATCGGCGATACGATTTCTAAGGGCGACGCTAAAATCAACGAGCTACAGCAAGCCGTAACCGACTTTATTGCAGGTCTTCCAAACATGCCTGACGACGACCTCGTTGCCGGCGAAAAGGAAAACAACGCGGTAGTTAAGGTGTTTGGCGAAAAGCCCGAATTTGACTTTAAGGCTCAAAATCACGTTGACCTTTGCACCAAGCTTGGAATTATTGATTACGAAAGAGGAGTTAAGCTTGCAGGTAACGGCCATTGGCTTTACCGCGGTGACGGCGCAAGGCTTGAGTGGGCGCTTTTAAATTACTTTATAACCACTCACTTAAACGACGGATACGAAATGATTTTACCTCCTCACATGCTCAACTATAACTGTGGCTTTGGCGCAGGTCAATTCCCCAAATTTGCAGACGAGGTATATTGGCTTGAGGGCGAAGAGGACAGAAAGAAGGGCAGATTTATGCTTCCGACGGCTGAAACAGCTCTCGTTAATATGTATGCAGGCGAAATCGTTGACGAGGCTAAGCTTCCTATGAAATTCTTTGCCTATACTCCTTGCTACCGTAAAGAGGCAGGCACGTACAGAGCAGAGGAAAGAGGTATGATAAGAGGTCACCAATTCAATAAAATTGAAATGGTGCAGTACGCTCATCCCGATAAGAGCAGAGAGGCGTTTGACGAGCTTGTAAACAAGGCTTGCGCTTTGATGGAGGGATTGGGTCTTCATTTCCGTCTTTCTAAGCTTGCCGCAGGCGATTGCTCTGCATCAATGGCAAGAACCTACGATATTGAGGTTTGGATTCCTTCTATGGGCATTTATAAAGAGGTTTCCTCGGTTTCTAACGCAAACGATTATCAGGCAAGAAGAAACGGAACGAGATACCGTGATTCCCGTACCGGTAAGCCTGCGTTTTTACACACCTTAAACGGCTCGGGCTTAGCAACCTCAAGAGTTTTCCCCGCGCTTATCGAGCAGTATCAAAATGCTGACGGCTCTATAACTGTGCCGGAGGTGTTGCGCCCATTTATGAATGGTCAAACAAAAATAACTTTATAAAAACGAAATTAACGCCCGAACTTCGGGCGTTTTTCAAAAGGAGAATATTATGTGGGGTGGAAAATTGAAAGCCGTAACCTTCAGCTTTGACGACGGCGTTACTCAAGATAAACGGGCGATAGAGATACTTAATAAGTACAATTTAAAGGCTACGTTTAATTTAAATTCCTCGTATTTGGGGCTTAAGGTTGAAATTACCAGAAACAATCACGTAATCCGTCACGACAAGGTTCAGTCGAGCGAGGTCGCCGAAATTTATCGCGGACACGAGGTTGCAGTTCATACGCTTACGCATCCGTTGCTTCCTAAAGAGGATGACAAAACCGTAACCTGGCAGGTCGAAGAGGATAGAAAAACCCTCTCCCGTTTGGTAGGCTACGACGTTGTAGGTATGGCGTATCCTTGCGGCGGCGAAAATAACGACGACAGGGTTGCGGAGGTTATAAAAAACACCACGGGTGTAAAATTTGCAAGAACAATCGTAAGCACTCATAATTTTGATTTGCAGGAAAATCTTTTCCGTTTTAATCCCTCTGTATATTTTATCGAAATAGATAAAATGTTTGAGCTTGGCGAAAAATTTATAAGCTTAAAGCCGGACCGTCCTCAGATTTTTTACATTTGGGGTCACACCTACGAGATGGATGCCGAGTATATAAAGTGGGAAAAGTTTGAAGAGTTTTGCAAATTGATTTCGGGTAGAGACGATATTTTCTACGGCACGAATTCAGAGGTTTTATTAAAAAAATAAGGAGGAAGCTGTTATGTGGAACGGAAAATTAAAGGCGGTAACCTTTAGCTTTGACGATGCGGTTTTGCAAGATAAACGCACTATAGACATACTTAATAAATATAATTTAAAAGCTACGTTTAACGCAAACTCGGCATGTTTAGGTTTAAAAGACCAATACGAGGCAAACGGAAGGGTCATAAACAGAGATAAGTTTTTGCCGACTCAAATAAAGGAGATTTACAGAGGGCACGAGGTTGCCGTGCATACTATGTCGCACGCATTTTTACCTAAGCTTGAAGACGAAACTGTAACGTGGCAGGTCGAAGAGGACAGAAAAATTCTCTCGCGTTTAGTCGGATACGAGGTCGTTGGTATGGCTTATCCTTGCGGCGGACAAAACAACGACGACAGAGTTGCGGAGGTTATAAAAAACACTACCGGTGTAAAATACGCGAGAACGACGGTCAGTACCCATAATTTTGATTTGCAAGAAAATCTCTTCCGCTTTAATCCTACCGTTTATTACGTTCACGTAGAAAAAATGTTTGAGCTTGCAAAGCAGTTTATAGAGTTAAAGACCGAAAAACCTCAGATTTTTTATATTTGGGGTCACACCTACGAAATGGACGCAGGGATTATCGATTGGGAAAAGTTTGAAGAATTCTGCAAGCTGATTTCTAATAAAGAGGATATTTTCTATGGCACTAATACCGAGGTTTTGATTAGATAATCGACTTATAGCATAACTTTTTATAAAAAATACGGGCAGGCTCGTTTGTATGAGGCAAACGGGCCTGTAAAATTTGCAAAAGAAATTTTAAAAACGGATTGACGGTGCTTTTTATAATATGATAAAATTATAAACAGAGAAATTAGGGGGAAGCCTATTTTTCAAAAACACTAAAGGAGAAAATTTTATGCAACTCGTTTACAAACCAAGTGACAGACCTTCTTGGGGTAAAATTATGGTTTTTGCCCTCCAACAGGTTCTTGCAATACTCGCTGCGACAATAGTTGTTCCCGTCATCATTAACTCAAGTGACGAGGGCGTTGCGGCAGGCGCGCAAATGTCTCAAGCTGCAGCCCTTTTCGGCGAAGGCGTAGGTACGCTTGTTTATCTTTTATTCACAAAGTTTAAAAGCCCTGTATTTTTAGGCTCTTCGTTTGCCTTTATCGGCTCAATGTGCGCGGCGTTTGGCGGCGCGGTATCTGCAGCGCAAGGCTATCTCGGTATTATCATAGGCGCAATTTTGGCAGGTCTCGTGTACGTTGCAATTTCGTTTATCGTTAAATACGCAGGTACCGATTGGATAGAAAAGGTTATGCCTGCCGCAGTTATAGGACCTACGGTTGCCGTTATCGGTTTATCGCTTGCAGGCAACGCTATCGGCGACCTTTTTAAAGGTAGCGTAACGGCTCCCGTGATAGAATGGGTAATTAAGGACGGCAATCCTACTCAAGCCGTTTCTTACGTTCCTACGGCAAATTCTTTTTTAGCTCTTCTTTGCGGACTCGTAACCTTATTTACTACGATTGCTTGCTCGGTTTACGGCAAGAAAATGCTTAAGATGATTCCTTTCATTATCGGTATCGGCGCAGGCTACGCAGTAGCTGCAATCTTTACGGTAATCGGACATATTGCAGAAGCGCCTGCTCTTCAAATTATCAACTTTGGTCTTTTCAAAAATTTAAAGGATTCTTGGATGCCTCATTTCACCTTTGTTGAATCCTTCAAAGCGTTTAAGGATTTAAGTGGCTTTGGCGCATATCTCGGCACTGTCGCAGTTGCGTATATCCCGGTTGCCTTCGTAGTATTTGCAGAGCACCTGGCAGACCATAAGAACATTTCTTCTATTATCGAAGAGGACCTTTTAAAGGACCCCGGTTTAGACAGAACCTTACTCGGTGACGGCGTAGGCTCAATGGTCGGCGCGTTCTTCGGAGGTTGCCCCAATACTACCTACGGCGAATCTGTCGGTTGCTTAGCAATTTCGGGTAACGCATCGGTAATAACTATCGTTACTGCGGCAATTATGTGTATACTCGCTTCCTTCTTCGCTCCGTTTATGATTTTGCTTGCTACTATTCCTTCCTGCGTAATGGGCGGTGTTTGCGTCGCTTTATACGGCTTTATAGCAGTATCCGGTCTTAAGATGATTAAAAAGGTAAACTTAGAGGACAACAGAAATCTCTTCGTTGTATCGGTTATCTTAATCGCAGGCGTTGGCGGTATGGCTCTTAATATCGGTAAAATAACGATAACCAGCGTTGCTTGCGCTCTTATTCTCGGTATTTTAGCTAACGTTTTAACTCATTGGAAGAAAGACGCTGAGGAAGAAAAACCCGTAGCAGAAGCTGAAGACGCGGTTGAGACAACTGAAATCGAATAAAAAATAATTTTACAGTTTTAATTAGCGCCGAAAAGGACGACTGTCCTTTTCGGCGCTGTTTTTTTATGGCAACGCCCAAATTACGGCTTCTCCGTTTTTATCAAATATATATTTTCGTGTTTAGAAAAAATCTTTCTCCGAACAACCTTGATTTTTGTAAATTCCGTAGTATTATAAGGTCGGTAAGCGCAGTGCTCCGCGTTTACAAAATGCGCCTTAATATATAAAATTACGGAGGGAAGAGCTATCGAAAGATTTTATTTAAAGGAAAGGTCAAAAACACTGGCTTTTCAGCTGTCGCCCAAGCTTCCTTCGGGGTTTTTCTCCCCAAAAAGGAAGGTAGAAGAAAATGGAAAACGTTTTTATGCTTCTGTCTCAGGAGTTCGGTCTGCAATCAGTAATCAAGGCAGTGATAGTTTGCGTGGCAATGATGGCGGTTAAGAAAATTAAGCCTAAACTTTCGCCCAAGGTTGAGGCTGTAATAAGACTTACTCTTTCGGTGCTGATTCATCTTTTGTTTACGGCGATTACAAACGGAGAGTTTTTGGGCTTTGCCGAGGACGTAATGTGTATTTGCGGTATTTCAATGATATTTTCGGCAATTGTAAGCAAAAATTGCGACAGCAAAGAGTTAAAAGAGACTATTCAAACCTACTTGCCCGATTTTGACACCGCTAAAATAGACGAGTGCCTAAACGAGGTAACGAAAACCGAAGCTGTTGAGAAAAGAGAGCTTATTGATGAAGGAAAAGAAAGGATATCAATAAGCAGTTAAGCTTAAGGGATTTGGCAAAAGCCAAATCCCTTATCAAACGAAAGAATGGGGAGAGGATAAATTTTTATCCCCCCCAAAAAAAATAAACGCAGTCGATGAAATGTGATAATTGCAAAGATTATTTATCATAAGATTTGGCGAATCTGCAAAAAGCAGATTCGCTTTTTTTTTCGTGTCTATTGTAAATTATATCCTTACTTGACAGCACGGGCTATATTATGGTAAAATAAGCCTATAAGGCGACGTAGAGTTATGTGCGGCGCGTTTTCTTTAACGTCTATATGTGTTGGTATAGTTTTGAGAGGGGAAAGTGAAACGCTTAAAAAATATATATTTATCGCTTAATATTTTTTTACAAATTGCAATAATCATTTTGTTTGCTCTTTTTGTGACGATAGATTGTTTTGGAATTTACGTTTACGGTAAAGGGGTTAACATGTAAGATTTGTTAACTTTAATTTATATGTGGTGTGCAATTTTATTGCAAATAGTGGT
>JAZNDO010000156.1:0-9104 GCA_045588105.1 Christensenellaceae bacterium
AGCTTGACGAAACCTTTAAAAAGTCTCTTAAGGCAATCGACGGTAAATATTATATGCTGCCATTCTACGACGGCTTCTACGGCTTTATGTATAACGTAGATTTGTTTGAAGAGGAAGGCTTCTATTTCGGTCAGAGCGGTCAATTTATAGCGAGAGCAGAAGGCGAGAGTCAAGAGGAATTCGACGCCCGTAAGTCAGCAGGTCCTAACGGAAATCCGGGTGACTACGACGACGGTCTTCCTGCAACCTACGCTGATTTTGATAAATTGGTAAAGCAAATCGTTAATAAAGACGTCGTTCCTTTCAGCTATTCGGGTAAGTACGACGGTTATATCAATAAGGCTTGCCGTGCTTTTGCAATCGACTACGAGGGATACGAGGGTTCAAATATAAACTACACCCTTTCGGGCACTAGCGTTGCGCTTATAAACGTTGACGCTAACGGCAATATCACGCCTTATACTGCAAACATTTCTGAAGCTAACGGCTACGACCTTCAAAAGCAAGCCGGCAGATATTACGCTTTAAAGATGGAGGAAAAATATTTCAGTACTCCTAACTACGTTGGCGGTACTTACAATACAGACGACTTTACAGTAGCTCAAGGTAACTTTGTAAAGGGTATCGGCGGTAAGAAATACGCAATGATAGCAGACGGCGTTTGGTGGGAAAACGAGGCTGACTTAACAGGTCAAGCTAACAAGCGCTTTGGATTTTTACCAATGCCAAAGGAAGACGGTACGAGATTGGGCGCTCCAACCTTATTCTCTGCTAACAGGTCTTACTGCTTCATAAACAAAAATACGGATAAAATGGCACTTGCAAAGGAATTCGTTCGTTTCCTTCATTCCGATGCGGAAATGACCAACTTTACCGTACAGACGTCTGTTCCAAGGTCTCTTAATTACGAGATAAAAGATGAGGCAAGAGCAAACGCAACTCACTACGGAAAGATGGTAATAGATATCAAAGCTAATTCTAAGGTTGTATATCCATACTCTAACGTAAGCAAAATAATGAAAAACCCATCTACGTTCGGCGCAGACGAGTGGTACTTCTCCGCTAAGATTGAGGGAGAGGTTGTCGTTAACCCATTCAGCGCACTTAAAGACGGCAGTATGTCTGCTGAAGAATACTTTAACGCAATGTATACTTATCATAAAGGTCAATGGGATAAATTAAGATAAAAAAAAGAGGTAAATCCTTATGGGAAGAACAAAGTCAAAAATGAAGGGCGACAAGGCAGAGTTAATCTTCTATATATCGCTTATCGCCCTCCCTCTTTTACAAGTAATAATTTTCTATTTTTACGTCAATTTTAACAGTATATTATTGGCTTTTAAGGATTACGACGGCGAAGGCGGACTTGTTTACAATAAAGGAAACCTGTTTTATAATTTCGTCAGATTCTGGGAGGAGTTGACGGCAGACGGAGCAAAGAGCTTGTTGCTTGCCATATTAAAAAATTCCGTTTTGGTATGGTTTTTCACGGCAATAGTAGGAACCTTTCTTTCGGTACTGTTTTCATACTATATTTTTAAGAAATGGTTTTTGGCAAAAACGTTTAAGTTCTTCTTATTCTTGCCCTCCGTTTTACCGTCTATACTTTTGGTTTTCGTTTTCGAAACGTTCGTAAACCAGGTTATTCCAACCTTTGCAAGCGAAGTGCTGAATAAGCAGGTAGAAGCGCTGCTGATAGGTAAAAATAAAATTCCGACCTATATATTCTATAACATATGGGTTGGATTTGGCGCTCAGCTTCTGATTTACACGGGAGCAATGGCTCAGATTTCTCCGGAAACGTTGGAAGCCGGAAAGGTAGACGGCGTAAACTCGTTCAGAGAGTTTTTCTCTATCGTCGTGCCAATGATTTTACCTACCATATCGACGTTTATGATAGCAAACCTTGCTACAATATTTACAAACCAGGCAAACCTCTTTGCTTTTTACGGCAATACAGGCTCCGAGGGTAAATTAAGATTAAAAGAAGGCACTATGGGATATTATTTGTTCGACTTGATTACAAAGCCGGGCACAAAGATTGAAAGATATCCCTATGCGAGCGCGCTCGGTATAATTTGTACGCTTATAGCATTCCCATTGACTATGGGCTTGCGTAAATTGTTAAACAAGGGGGCAGAGGATTTATGATAATCAAACAAAGACGTAAATTTAATTTTACCCCTCTTGCTATAATCGTAAGTGTAATATTGGCTGCTTATCTTATTTCCTTACTCATACCCGTATTATGGACGCTTATGACGAGCTTAAAAACCGTAGACGAGTACGAGGGAACGCCGGAGCTTATGGCAAACCCACTCTGGTGGTTTAAAAACGAAAAGGCGACCTTTGCGCATTTTATTACTGCGTATAAGGAGTTTAAGCTTGAAGGCGTAAATAAAGACGGTATCGACGTTGAGTTTAACATTTTAACGCAGTTTACAAATTCTATTTTGTATTCGGTAGGATGCTCGGCTGCAACCACCTTTACCGCAATGATTATGGGCTACGCTACGGCTCGCTTTAAATATAGGTTTTCAAACTATATTTACGCGTTCGTGCTCGTAACTATGGCGTTGCCTATAGTCGGCTCTCTTCCAAGCGAAATAAGAGTAGCAACCAAGCTTAAGATGATAGATACGTTTTTAGGTATTTGGATTATGAGGGCAACCTTCTTAAATACTTATTTCCTCATTTTCAACGCGCAGTTTAAAATGATACCGTATACTTATACCGAGGCTGCTAAAATTGACGGCGCAAGCCCACTTATGATAATGGTTAAAATTATCGTTCCGCTTGCTATGAGCACCGTTTCCACGGTATTCGTATTAAACTTTATCGCTTATTGGAACGACTTCCAGATTCCTATGATATATTTGGAATCTTATCCGGTTGCCGCTCTTGGTATGTATAAGTTTAAGAACGCGCCGACGAAGGACCTCGCACACGTACCCGTTCAGATGGCAGGTATTTGGCTTATGGCGCTTCCTATTGTCGTATTCTATGCAATATTCAATAAAAAGCTTACAGTTAACATATCTGTAGGAGGAATTAAAGGATAAATGATGACATTACGTAAAAAACAAATTTTCCGTTGCGGATTTTTAGCGGTTATTGCTTTTTGCTTAGCGTCTGTTCTTACGTTTTTGTCAGCAGACAAAAGCGTTGCTTATGCGGGGACGGCCTCTTTTGTTGAGACCGTCTACGTCGGCGACGTAATAAAGGCTGACGAGCATAAGATTGAAGGCGTTTCTGCAGAAGGGGTAATTGCTACCTTTCCAAGCGGCGGTGTTTACGGCGGAGAGAGCATATCTCTCAGTCAAGCAGGTAAATACCGAATAACTTATTACGCAAACGTAAACGGCGAGCGAGTTGAAGAGGTAAAGCAATACTTAGCAATTCGCAGACCTAAAGACGTTATGATAGTCGAGGACGGCATGAACGTTGCCTTCGGTGATTATCAGATTGAAAGCCCTTACGAGTTAAAGAAGGGTATAAACGGCACAGTCGTAGACTTTAAGTCGGGTCAGTCGGTTACTTTTACTACAAGAATTAAGACCGAAAAGCTTACTAAAGACTACGATATTCTCGAAATGATTGTTATGCCAAGCGTATTTGGCGAAACCGATTTCGAAAGATTAACCGTTGTCGTTACGGATGCAAACGATGCGAGCAATTACGTAGAAATACTTATTGACTCGTCTAACACCGTTGACGGCGCAGGTATGGTTTCTTACGTAAGAGCAGGGGCGCCCGGACAGACCTACGGTGGATACGAGGGTAAAACCTACCATACGGCAAACTACGGTACTTCCGTTGAGCACAGCTTCCGCGGAACTGCTTGCATAAACGGAAACCGTAACAATAAAACCGTTTCAGAAAATCTTTTGACGGTTGCAATTGATAACTCTCAGAAAATCGTTTATTGCGGTCCGTATTCGGCAACCTCAACCGAAAAGCTTTTGGTAAACGACCTTGACGACCCTCTTCATTATAAGAGCAATCCTTGGTCGGGCTTTACCTCGGACGAGGTCGTAGTAAAGGTTACCGCAGGTAAGTTCGTAAAGGGTCAAGGTAAGGTTGTATTTACAAACGTTGGTGATTACGACTTAACTAAGGATATTTTCGATAGCGCAGCTCCCGAAATTTCGGTTGAATACGATTCTACGCTCGTTCCCGTTGCAGAGGTAGGAAAAGAGTTCCCTCTCTTTGCTTTTAGCGCAAAGGACGGCTTGGACGATTCCGTTAAATCTAACGTTTGGGTTTACCACGTAAGCAGCAGCGGAAAAAGAGTTACCGTAAATCACGACGGCGAAAAATTCCTTGCGGCTTACAGCGGCAAGTATGAAATAGTTTATCACGCAGAGGACTATTCGGGTAACGCAGCCGAGAGTAAGATTGTAATTAACGCAGTTGAAAAAGCTCCCGAAATAACAGCCGATATCGGCGAAGCCTTGATTGAAAGTGAAGTTTACGGCGAGGTTAATTTGACCTTACCTTCTCAGCTTTCGGTCAGCGGCGGAAGCGGAGCGTTGAGCGTTGAAAGAGAGGTTTTATCTCCAAGCGGAGAGAAATTAGACGTTAAAGAAAGATTGGTTCTTACCGAGCTTGGCGACTATAAGGCTGTTTACGTCGTTACCGACTATTTGGGCAATAAGGCAAGCTTTACCAAAACCGTACGCGTTTCGGCTATTGCAGCGCCTAAATTTGTAGAAGAGCCAAGCTTTGAAAGCGCGCTTATCAAGGGCTTTACCTATGAGCTTCCTTCTGCTATGGCTGTTGAAACCTTGAACGGAGAGGTTAAGGAATTAGCCGTAAAGGTATACGTAAACGGCGTTCTCGTAGAGAACAGCTTCGTTGCAGACGGCGCGCAAGCGACGGTTGCTTACGTAGCCGAAGGTCAGACAGGCACCGCAGAATGGACTAAAACTTTTGCAATAGTTGATACTGAAAACGGTAAGTATAAGAGCAGATATTTCTATACTGAAGGCAACTTAAGCGTTGCGGACGAGGAAAATTATCTTAGATTTACGGTAAAGGGCGACGGCAGAGCAGAATTTTTAAATGCGTTAAGCTCTACGAGCTTCGTTGCTCAGCTCAGATTTGACGCAAGCGCTATAAATTTCAACGCAATGAGATTTATAATGACGGATGCTCAGAATAAAGCTCTCAGCGTTACTTATACCTTCAGATATGACGCGGCTCAAAAATCTTGGTTTATGCAATTAAAGGACGGTCAGACGACCTCGTTCTTCACAAGTAAGGATATATTTACCTTTATGTATATGTCAAGCAACGGCAAAATCGTCGATGCGAGCGGTGAACAAATCGTAACTATAAAGTCATACGATAACGGCGACGTATTCAACGGATTCTCAAATATGGTGTATTTTGCTATTGAATTTGAAGGCGTTGCAGGCGACTCTGCAATAGGAGTTGAAAAATTATGCAATCAGATGCTTGGCTACGGCTTGAGCGGCTTTGACTTTGCTAAGGACGATATGAAGCCCGTTATTGAATTGAACGACACCTTCGTTACAAGACAGTCGTTAGGCGCTAAGGCTAATATTCCTACTGCAAGAGCGTTTGACGTATTGAGTCAGGTTGAAAGCGTTACGGTCGTTGTTGAAGGCGTAAACGGAGAAACCTTGTATTCAGGCTCTGCATTACAGGCTATTGATATTACCTTAAGTAAAGCTGGTTACTACGTTGTAACTTATAAAGCTAAGGATACCTTGGGCAATACCGCTAAGATTACCTACGGTATCAGCGTAAACGACGAGGTAAAGCCTGTTCTTACCGTAAACAACAACTTAAAGAGCGAATATAAGGTTGGCGATAAGATTGCCGTTCCGGGTTATACCGTAACGGATAACGACGGGGCATACTTCGTTCAGGTAATGCTTCTTATGCCAAACAACGAAATGAGACTTCTTATCTATGATAAGTCGGGCTCTGTAACCTCGCTTCTTGATAAAGAAAATCCCGTTTACGATAACGATTTCAAGACTGATAACGGTGAATTTGTCGTAACAGACGCAGGCCGTTACGTTTTAAGAATTATCGCGTACGACGAGTATTACAACTACGTTGTAGAAGAAATAGTATTTAACGTTAAATAAGGAGGACGAAAATGAAGAAGAGAAAATTAATAAGATTTATGGCTTCGGCATTGTGCGCTACCTTACTTTTAACGTGCTTTGCATGCGGTAAGAAAACAGGTGAGTCTACCTCTGAAAAGGAAAGTCAATCAAGTGTTGAAAGCGAATCTAAGGTAGAAGCTGTAAAGGGCGCGTATTTATATCGCGGCGGTGTCAGCGATTATTCGATTTTAATTCGTGACGACGCTAACGATTACGAGGTTTTTGCCGCAGAGGAATTATCTCAAAATCTTTTAAAAGCAACGGGAAACAGTATTCCCATCGTTACCAAAAAGCAATTAAAAAACAAAGAGCGTGTAATTTCGCTCGGCCACACCTCGCTTTGGGATGAAAAGGTCGGTCTTACGCTTTCACGTAGCGATATAATCGATTCGGGCTATTATATCAAAACCGTTGAATCAAACGTATATATATCTTGTCCCGACTATACTAACAGCGTAGGCGTTGTAAACGGCGTATACGATTTCTTAAACGATACGATTGGTTATAAATTCTATGCTAAAGACGAAATAGCTTATAATATGACTAAGGATATTCCTTTGTTAAATTATAAGGGTGAGACCGTAAATCCGTCTTTTGAAATGAGAATGCTCAGAAATGCAGACCTCCGTGACGATAGCTTAACGGTTATGAGATACCGTATGGTATATCCGAGTGAAACCTTCGGTATGGTTACGTGGGGACACGGTCAGGCTTCTCAGTATATTCACCCCGACCACGCTTGTACTTGCGGATTGCCGGGCTGCGGAAGAGGAATAACCTATCAGGAGCACCATCCCGATTGGTTTACCGATTACGGCACTAACAAGATGCAGCTTTGCTGGTCTGCAGGCGAGGAGCTTGAGAGAGTAGCTGCCGAAAAGTTTATAGAGTACTTCCAGCTTTATCCCGATGCTGAATATTTCATGTTTGGTCAAGAGGATAACATCAATACCTGTAAGTGTGACAGATGCGTTAAAGCAATGCAAGAATACGCTTATAATCCGGGTGGACTTCAGGTTGTGTTTACCAACAACATAATCAAAAGGGCTAACGCTTGGCTTGAAGCAAACGAGCCGGGAAGAAAGGTTAAGTATATAATTTATGCTTACTATGGTGCAGAGCCTGCTCCCGTAGTTGAAAGAAACGGCAAGCTTGAGGCGTTCAGCGACAAGGTAATTCCTCACGAGGATTTGTATATCTTCTACGCTCCTATCGGCGCAAACTTTGGATATCAAATTGATACGGGAATAAACGCCGACACCTACAAAAACTTAAGCGATTGGAGCGTAATAGCAGACGGTCAGATTATAATGTATCTCTACGATATCAACTTCCGTCACTATCTCGTAAACTTCAACAACTTTAACACGGCAAAGGGTATGTACGAAACATGTAAGGAGCTTGGCGTTGCTTGTATGACCTCTCAGGCTGCAGACAGCTACACCGCATGCTTCCAGGAAATGCGTTCATACGTTGAATCCTCGCTTATGTGGGATTTGAGCCTTTCTTACGACGATTTGGTTGCTGAGTTTATGGACGCGTACTTTAAGGATGCTTCCGATTATATTCACGAATATTACAAAATAATCCGTGACAGATATACCTATTACCAAAACATCGAGGACGTAAACTCGGGCGGTATATACGGCGATATCAACAACGCGACTATCTGGACTCAGCCTATTATCGAAAAGATAGACAGAAACTTCGACAGCGCGTTAGAGAGCATTGAAAAGTATCAAACGAGCGACCCTGACCTTTATCTCACGTTGAAGAATAGAATAATGAAGGAAAGATTGACTCCGATGTATATCAAGCTGACGACTCTTGCATCATACTATTCCGAAGAAGAAATCAAGAGCATAAAGGCAGAATTTAAGTATTACGTAAGCTTATTCAGACTTTCTGAATCAAGCGAAGGTAACGACTTTGGTAATCTTCTTGATTAATGGAGGGATGGGATATGAAAAAATTTATATTATGTATTGCTTTGCTCCTGACGTTTGTAGCGTGCTTTACCGCATGTAATAAAAACAAGGAAGATGAATCTACGAGTGAAAGTGTTATGGTAGAAAGCCAATCGTCGGCAGCTTCAATCAGCTTTGTTAAAAACGAAGTAAATATGAAGGTGGGCGAGCAGGTTCAGCTCGAGGTCGTTACTTCAAATCCAAATGCGTTTGTCTTTTGGGAAATCGTTGATAAGAAAATCGCAACGGTCAGCGCTGAGGGCGTGGTTACTGCTATCGCAGAGGGTCAAACCATCTGTTACGCCGAGTACGCAGGACAAAGGGTTGCATGCCTTATAAAGGTAGAACCACAAAGCGCCGAGCCTTTAATTTCGGTTAGCATTCCTTACGCAAATAACAGCGCCGTGCTCTACGCAGGCGATAGCTTAGACGTAAATGCAACCGTTAAATTGGGTGATGCCGTTTTAAGCGGCGCAAGCGTTGAGTATTCTCTTGACGTAGAAGGCGTTATAAGCATTGAAAACGGCGTAATCCTTGCTGAAGGGGTTGGCACGGCAACCGTAACTGTAGTTGCAACCTACGAGGGACAAACCGCAAGCGTTCAATTAGTAGTAGAGGTTTTACAGGCAAACACCTAAGCCTCAGTTTAATACCTTAAAAATGCGACTGCAAGCCATTGGCTTGCAGTCGCTGTTTTTATTTTTAAAAATATAAATAAATTGCGGATTTTTGCCGCGAAAATTGCGAATAAATTGCGGGTTTTTATCAAAACGTATTTTATTGGTAAAAGGACGGTCTTTTTAAAAACGGTTTTTTTATTGACATTGCGTCTTGTTTTATAGTATAATCTATAAGAAGTAAATCTTTTGCTAAAAGCAAAATCTTTGCAAAACTGTAGTTTTGCGGTAAAAACTTGCGTTTTTTCACTTCAAGATTGAAACACGGCGAGGTTGTCGCTCCTTGTAAACAAAGCGCCAACTTCTTGTGTTATAAT
>JAZNDO010000157.1:0-5775 GCA_045588105.1 Christensenellaceae bacterium
TATAAGACGAAAAACGCATAGGTATTCCAAAGAGTACCCATAAATTTACGCTGACCCTCGGATACGGCTTCCTCGTAGAATCTTGACGGAAGCCATGGAGCGCTGCCCGTATAGAAATACCATCTTACCGCGTCTGCACCTTGCTTATCGAGAATTGACCAAGGGTCGACTACGTTACCGATATGCTTACTCATCTTAAGTCCGTTTTTGTCGTTTACGTGACCTAAAACTATACAGTTTTTAAACGGAGCCTTGCCAAAAAGTAAGGTCGAAATCGTTAAGAGCGTATAGAACCAGCCTCTCGTTTGGTCAACCGCCTCAGAAATAAAATCAGCAGGGAACTGCTTTTCAAAAAGCTCTTTATTTTCAAATGGATAATGGTGCTGAGCAAACGGCATTGAGCCCGAATCGAACCAACAGTCGATAACCTCCTTTACCCTTCTCATTACCCCGCCGCACTTTTTACATTTGCAGGTCGGAGCGTCGATATAAGGACGGTGAAGCTCGATATCTCCCTCTAAGCCGCACTCCTTTTTAAGCTCCTCCTTAGAGCCCATAACGTGTATTTCGCCACAGTCGTCACATACCCAAATAGGAAGCGGAGTGCCCCAATATCTCTCTCTTGATAAGCCCCAGTCGATAACGTTTTCAAGGAAGTTACCCATTCTGCCCGTACCGATAGTTTCGGGCATCCAGTTTACGGACGCGTTTGAGGCTAAAAGCTCGTCCTTTATTGCGGTCGTCTTAATAAACCAAGAGCTTCTTGCGTAGTAAAGGAGAGGCGTATTGCATCTCCAGCAGAAGGGATAGCTATGCTCGAAAAGACTTTCCTTGAAGAGAACGTTTGCCTCCTTTAAGTCCTTGATAATGAGCTTGTCTGCGTCCTTTACGAACATATCCTTATAGGGAGTAACCTCTTCAACGAATCTGCCTCTTTCGTTTACGAGTTGAACGAAAGGAAGATTGTATTTTCTGCCAACCTGAGCGTCGTCCTCGCCAAACGCAGGCGCAATATGAACGATACCCGTACCGTCGGTTAACGTTACGTAGTCGGCGTTTGTTACGTAGTAAGCCTTTTCTTTGAAGCTACCGAGCGCGTAAGGATACATAGGCTCGTATTCAACGCCCTCGTACTCGCTGCCCTTTTTGCGAGATACAATCTCGTAGTCCTCAAAAAGAGTTGGAACGAGAGCCTCAGCCATAATATAATTTTCTCCGTTTGAGGTAAGCTCAACGTAGTCGTAATCTGCGTGCATACAAAGAGCAACGTTTGAAGAAAGAGTCCAAGGAGTCGTCGTCCAAACGAGGAAATAGGTGTTTTCTCTGCCTTTAACCTTGAATTTAACGAAAATAGACTTCTCTTTTACGTCCTTGTAGCCCTGAGCAACCTCGTGCGAGGAAAGCGCTGTTCCGCATCTCGGGCAGTAAGGAACGATTTTATAGCCCTTGTATAAAAGACCCTTGTCGCTTATCGTTTTAAGCGCCCACCAAACGGACTCGATATAATTATCGTCGTAGGTGACGTAAGGCTGTTCCATATCAACCCAATAGCCGAGTCTTTCGCTCATCACCTTCCACTCGTTGGTGTATTTCCAAACGGATTGCTTACACTCTTTGATAAACGGCTCGATTCCGTATTTTTCTATATCCTGCTTGCCGTCAAGCCCAAGCTTTTTTTCAATCTCAAGCTCTACCGGAAGACCGTGCGTATCCCAGCCCGCCTTTCTTAAAACGTGCTTACCCTTCATAGTTTGATATCTTGGGATAATATCCTTCATTACACGGGTTAAAACGTGGCCTATGTGCGGCTTTCCGTTAGCCGTTGGAGGTCCGTCGTAAAAGGTAAATTCAGCGTTGCCCTCGTTTTTGGCAATGCTCTTTTCAAAAACTTGATTTTTGTTCCAAAAATCAATTACTTCCTTTTCTCTGTCTAAAAAGTTAAGAGATGCGTTTACTTTTTTATACATAGTTTCTCCTTTTACAGTTTAACTTTGCTTTAATTTTGACTTGTGATAAACTCTTAAAATAAAAAATGAGCCGACTTCCTTAAGAAGACGAGCTCACTCGCGGTACCACTTCTTTTCCAAGCAAAATGCTCGGCTCTTAAATCCTTTAACGCAAGGTAAAACGGCGGGGCTTACTAATGTTTCAGCCGTGCGACTCGGGAAGGATACCCTTTAAAACTCTTCCCGTCGGCTCTCACCGTTCCGACTCGCTGTAGGGGGCTTTTTTAAAAGACTTGTTTCCGTCAACGCCTTTATTATTCATATTTACTACTATATATTAACAAAAAATTTTCCCCGTGTAAAGCGTTTTGACAAATATAGACCTATTTTTAGTTGCAAAATTTTTTAATTTAATGTAGAATATACTCACTGCGCTAGGTGGGGAGTTAGCGGTGCCCTGTACTTGCAATCCGCTACAGCAAGGCTGAATGCTCTCCTCGGCACGCCGTATGGTTGGCTGCACGTGGTAAGGCGTGTTGATATTAAGGTCTTATGCAACGCGAACCCGCGAACCGTGTCAGGATAGGAATATAGCAGCACTAAACGGTTTTTCGCGTGTGCCATAAGGTAGCTTTAAAGTAGCGACCTGCCACGTTTCCGCTTCGGTGCGACGTGTCAAAGAGAGATGCGCAGTTTTTTGACTCAACTCGGTTGGAAATTTCTTTTTCCAACCGTTTTTTAAAGGCTCTCTACTAAAGTAGAGGTTGCGCACAGCGACGGAGAGAGTTGCCTCGATACTAAAGGAGAGGTGGCGCGTAGCGACGGAGAGGGTATGCTAAAAGAAAATTATCAAAATTTAATAAACGAATTGGCGCCGGGCAATAATCTTGGCGAAAAAATCACGCTTCTTGGCGCGACGAAATTCGTTGACGTAGAAAAAATAAACGAGGCGATAGGTTTAGGCCTAACACATATTGGCGAAAATAAAGCTCAGGAATTCAGGGACAAGTTTGAGCATTACTCCCATTGCGTGAAGCATTTTATCGGCACACTTCAAACGAATAAGCTAAAATACGTCGTAGGCAAAGCCGATATTATAGACTCGGTTTCTTCCGTATCGCTTGCCGAGGCTATCGACCAAAAAGCAAGACTGCTTAGCATAAAACAAAAGATTATGCTTGAAATCAACGCAGGCGAAGAAATTTCTAAAACGGGAGCCAGCTTAGAAGATGCAAAAGCCCTCTATAAGTCGATTATCGGCCTGGGAAATCTGCAATTAGTAGGAATTATGGCAATGCTTCCCATAACGGACGACGAGGAGATTTTAGCATCGTCCTGTCAAAAGGTCAGGGCTTTTTACGACGAGATTAAAAAGCAAACGCCGACTGTACAATACCTTTCGGTAGGTATGTCGGGCGATTATAAAATAGCAATTAAAAACGGCAGTAATATGATTAGAATCGGCTCTGCTCTTTTTGGGGCGAGAGCGTAGGAGATAAAATGGGATTTTTTGATTTTTTAGCAGGCAAAAAGCCAATGCAAAATAAAAGCGCGGAGTCGCCCACGCCAAGACAGTACTCTCGCCCCTCTTTCGTTTCTTCAAACAGTAATATCGAAGCCTTCAAGCCAACGTCTTTTGAGGACGTAGCCGAAATTATCGACAGGCTTTTAGACGGCAGCCCCGTAATCGTAAACCTCTCGGAGGTAAGAGAAAGCACCGCTCAAAGAGTGGTTGACCTTTTATCGGGTGCAATTTACGCCATAAACGGTAACCTTTGCGAGCTTCAAAAGGACGTCTATATCTTTACTCCAAGCGGAGTAAAGACCAACTAAAAGTGGGCGTATAGGTCGTTTATTGGCAATTTTATAAGGAAGGGCAAGCCCTCCCCTACGATTTATAACAAAAAAATCGCACAACGCAAAATGGCTTGGAAAAGCTTTTCCAAGCCATTTTATTATACTTTTTTATTTGGTTTTGAGTGATATTCAAACAAGCCGTGCCTATTACAATAATAAACGAATTTACCGCCGTAAGCTTTCGGCATACGCACAGCGCAGTCCTGTTCGGGATAAAGTCTTACAGTTATAACCCTATCGAATCTCACGTATGCTACGAATACTATATAATGCTCCTTAGTCATTTCGTGATTGATTTGAACGTAAAGCTCGTCACCGTCGTCGGTCACGCTTATAAAATGGTCGCCTTCAACGTCTTTTGCCTTTAACGGCTCTAAAATTTTTCCACAGCATAAAATTTGACAATTCCCTACTCCTTGCATAAGGCTACCGCAATTTGGGCAAACGTAAAATTTCGTTCTGCTGATATTACCCGCTTGCTTTGAGTTTTCGGTTATTTTCCCCGATAGCAATATTCTCTCGCTAACGCCCAAAATATCCGCAAGCAAGGAAATGACGGAAACGTCGGGAAACCCATGCCCCGTCTCCCACTTGGAAACAGTTTTTGGCACGACTCCAAGCCTATCGGCAATTTCCTTTTGCGTTAAATTTTTACTTTTTCGCAAAACCCTCAGTAATTGTCCGTGTTTAATTAAGTCCATAATTTTACCTCTCGCAGTTATTATACCGCAAGTGGAAAAGTTTTTCAATCCACTAACCGTTCATTTTTTACTCGCAGGCAGCGTGACGGCAACGTTGTGCTAAAAGCGTGACACCCACTTTTTGTTGTTATTCCAACAGTCGAAATTGCCGACATTAAAGTCCTCAACCTTATTTAGGGGACTTTATCGCTACTTTTAACAACTCCAAAGTGACAGTTTTCTTTGTTTACTGCTATTCAAAATTTGAGGGCTGACGGTTTATTTTCCGTCAGCCCTCTTGCGTTCAGATTCTCTCAATGATTAAAATTTACTACCTTTGCTTATAAATCACAAGCTCGGGATTTTCGCCGTTTTCCTCATAGGTACATACGAGAAGAAAGTCCATATTCGCAACTATACCAAAGCATCTGCCACCGAATTCACTTTCAAGCTGACTGCCGAGATAGGTCTTATTATCGTCAAGGAATTTCACTTTTGCTCCGTTTGGGAGTCTGTATTCCATATTGACAAATTCACCCGACAGCACGTTCAGATTCTCAACCTTTGGTAGACCCTCGATATGCAAAAGAGTGTTAAATTCATCAATCAGCTTTGCCTTAAATTCTTCGAGCTTTTCTTTCCCACCGATTTCGGCGTATCTCTTCCAAATATCAAGCGTATATTCACCATCAACATAGCACCATTTGCAATATTCTTCATTGAAATTGCCGTCTGTTTCACGGCTCGTAGTACAGTCCTCAAGCGGCATACCGCAGCATTGGCACACTAATTCTCTCGGAGAACCGAGAAGCGTGTTTATCGACACGTCAAAAAATTTTGAAAGCAATTTTAGCGTATCTATGTTCGGTATTGTTTCGCCCGTTTCCCATCGAGAAACCGCCTGACGGGTAACGAATATCTTTTCTGCAAGCTCCTCTTGCGAGAGTCCTTTTTTCGTTCTTAATTCGTAGATTATGTCCTTCGTTTCCATAAAATCACCACCTTTGTTCGTCGTGATTGTATTATACCACGAGCTAACAGCATTTACAAGCAACTTGCTGTTGCTATCCGTTTGACAAATTCTTATTTATCGGTGATTTATTATATCATAAAAATGTAAAGAGTTCAATCATATTATGGACTTTATCGTCAGATAGCAACAGCGAGTTGCTTGTCAATGGCGGCAACTCATGGTATAATATAATCATAGCTAACAAAGGTGGTGATTTCATGGAGACGAAGGATATAATCTACGAATTAAGAACGAAAAAAGGACTCTCGCAAGAGGAACT
>JAZNDO010000158.1:0-11579 GCA_045588105.1 Christensenellaceae bacterium
CGTATTCCTCCTTAGTATAGTAGTCGGAATACTTATCCAAAAGGCCGTCAACCATTATCTCAAGATAATCGTCGTCCTCTTCAAGGTAATATTTTTTATATTTGTCAAGAATAAAATTAAGCGACGCCAAATCGGGGTCGGTATAATTTCTCGTCAGATACCCTGCGAAAAACATGCCTACGCCAAACAGAATAACGCTTAATACCAATAGAAATTTTCTCAAAAAACTCTCCTAACCAAGAAGCTTATGCAATATCATAATAAGTCTGAAGGTCATCGCGTCTTGGAATTTGCGAATATCAAGCCCCGTTGCCCTTTCGATTTTATCAAGTCTGTACATCAAGGTGTTTCTGTGCATATAAAGGTTGCGTGACGTTTCGGAAACGTTTAAGCTCGTATGCAAAAACTCCTCTGCAGTCGTTACCATTTCGGCGTCGGCAAACATACTTTTCGCCTCTTGGTCCTCTAAAATTTCAAGAAATTCCTGCAGCTTATGCTTGGGCATATCCTCAAGCATCTTTACAAGAACGTATTCCTTATAGGTAGAAACCCTTGAGCTTCCGCCGAAAACTCCGTCCATTCTTATAGCCGCCAACGCTTGATGATAGGAAACCGAACAGTCTGAAAAGCCGGAAACCGAGCTTCCAACGCCAATTTTCACGTTCAACCCAAGCTCGTCGGCAATAGAATGCGCCAAAAGATTTGCAAAATCGGTTAAAGAACGGTATTCGCTTTCCTCTTGAGAATTGCCGAATCTTATAAACGCGCAAGTGAAATCGTCGATAGCGCAACAGATATCCCTTGCGTCGGTTTTAAAATTCTCCAAAAAGTTTACTACGTCGTCAACTCTTCCGCTCGGCACGTAAATTGCAGACGCCGTACAAGGCAGTTCGGGAATAGCATATTTGCTTATTACCTTTTGAAGCCTTATGCCGCTGCACTCGCCGACTATCGCGCTCTTTAATGAATCCTCTTTATTGAGCGTAACGTCTTTAACTGCTCCGTTTTCTAAAAGTGCGCCTATAAGCGTGGCAATCGTAATATCCGCCTCACTACAGCCGTCCACGTAGCCGGTGTATCGCTGCGCGTTGAAGTTAAAAGAAAAATAGGTTTTGCCCTTTTCGGTGCAGGCAACCGTCTCTCTTACCTTAACGGAATACCTTTCGGGCAATTCTGCTCCTAACGTAGAATAAAAATCGCCGTCAATATCCGAATACACCCTTATTTCCTTACCCGTTTTTTCTTTTACGTGGGTAAGCATGCGAATTATTTCTATATCCATTATTCCTCCGTTTCTATCTGCGCAACAAAAAGCCTTGCCCTTTCTATAATTTTTTCAGATTGCCCTCTCGTTAAAGTTTGGTTAAAATAATTTAACCTGTATTCGTAGAAAAACGCGTACGCGCTCTCTACATCCCGACTCCTACCGTGCTCTGAAACAAGCTTAAAGCCGTCGCTCTCTTTTTTAAAGCAAGCAGATATTTTACCGCTCGTTTTTAAGGCGCGCTTTATCGCCTTTTCTATTTCTTCCAGCCCAAAAAGAATTGCCGGCGCGTAATTTTGCTTGCAAAAATCCAAAGCCAAGATGGAAATCTCAAAGCCGCTTAAGGGCTCTTCTTTATCTATTTGAACATCTAAACAACGCTCTATAAGTCGATTTACGCCCATTTGGCTTAAATTTGCAAGCACGCAGGAAATCGCGATACAATACAAAAACTCGCCCGTGCCGACTATTGACGTTGCAGTAAACCTCGGATATACGGCAAGCTCCTCGCTGCCGTATGCAAACACAGTTCCGCCAAGTCTTTGCGAGATTTTTGCCTTAGGCGCCTTTTGATTTATCCAAGCAATCAAATCGCTGTAAACGCTGATTCCGCTAACCTTAAAGCCCTCGCCGATTAAGGGCTGTATCTTCCCCTCGAAAAGAGCCTTCTTTGCCAAAGCGTCAACCATTTCGTTATACTTATGATTGCTATGCCCTTTAACCTTTTGAAAGGTTACGTCTACGACACCCTTATATTTTGCGAATTCCCTAACATAATATACGGAAATCGGGCTGTTTGCAGACCATCTGCCCATAGCCCAGGCCGACAAGCCCTCGTAATCGTGATAAATTTTTATTTTTGGGTATCCGTTTAAAAAAGCCCACCTGACTGCCGTTAAAACGCCGTCAACCTCGCCTGCAATATTTCTCGTAGGTAAAAAGGCGGGATTTTCTCCCCTGCCGCTAAACTGAAATTCCTTTCCGTCCAAGTCTATTGCAACCACGCCGTATGAATATTTGCCAACGATTTCTTCAAAGCTTCCGTCGGTAAAGGCAACTGCAAACCCTTCACAGATATCCTCAGCTAAGGCTTCCGCATAATAATCTCTACCCTCTAAAAACGCCTCGGCCTCTTCAAGCGTATGGAAGCTTTTATACTTGTTTCCGTTACCCTTATTTTCGGATAAAAAGGCTTGGCACTCCCCCCAATCGGTAAATATTCTGTTTTCAGTACCCTTTACGGCGTAAAATTTAGACATAGTCCTTCCTTTATAAAACACTCACATTTTAACACATTTATTTATTTTTTACAAGTAAAAAATTTTATTAAGGGTGAATAGTAGTAAATTTTTAACATTTTTTACATTTTTATCATAAACTAAACTATGAAAAAAAGGTTTAACGTAGCGATTGTAGGCGCAACCGGACTTATAGGTGGAAAGCTCTTATCGGTTTTAGAAAGACGGCTCTTTCCCATAAATCGGCTCAAGCTGTTCGCATCTCAAAAAAGCGCAGGCAAAAAAATAAAGGCTTTCGGAGAAGAATTTGCTGTTTCCCCACTTTGCGAGGGGTGCTTTATAGGCGTTGACGTAGCGTTTTTTTGCGTGTCAAAGGATATTTCTCAAAAATACGCGCCGATTGCTATAAACGAAGGTGCTTACGTCATAGATAATTCAAGCGCATTCAGGCAAAACCCTAAAATACCGCTGATAATTCCGGAAATTAACGGAGAGGTTTTAAAATTCTCTTGCGCCAAGCTTATATCAAACCCAAACTGTTCAACGGCGATTGCAATATTGCCGCTGAAAGCCTTACACGAAAATTTTGGCGTAAAGCGAGTTGTTTATACGACCTATCAAGCCGTCAGCGGCAGCGGTCAACGCGGAATAGCAGATTTAAACGAGTGTAAAAAAGGGAATTCACCTTGCTTTTATGCGGTGGACGTAAGCAAAAACTTTATTCCAAAAATCGGAGAATATTCTGTTTACGGATATACGGCTGAAGAGCTGAAAATGATAAATGAAACCAAAAAAATATTGGGAGTTGACTTAGACGTTTCGGCAACCTGCGTAAGAGTCCCCATTAAAAACTGTCACGGAGTCAGCGTTGAGGTTGAGCTTGAAAAAGAATTTTACGACGAGGATATAAAAACGCTTTTTCGCAGTATAAAGGGTATTTCTCTTTGCGACCTACCCCTACCCCAAAACGCAGACGGAAAAAACGAGGTGCTTGTCGGAAGAATAAAACGAAGCCTTGCCTTTAAAAACGGACTTTGTTATTTTTGTGTGGGCGACAACCTTTTAAAGGGAGCGGCATTAAACGCCGTTCAAATTGCGGAAAAGCTTGTTGAATATAATAAAATACGACAATAATCGACCTATAGAGGAACTTTTATAAAAATACTTTTATTTACTCGCATATTAAAAGCCCCTTGATTGCCTTGCAATTAAGGGGCTGAATTTATAACCTTTAACTTGGGTCGTATTCTGCTATGTACGGAAGATTGCGATAGTATTCGTTAAAGTCTAAGCCATAGCCTATTACGAACAAATCGGGAATTGTGAAGAGAACTCTGTCAGCCTCAAAATCAACGACTCTTCTGTCGGGCTTGTCCAAAAGGCTTACAACCTTTAAAGAAAGAGGGTGACGGTTATTTAATAAACGAACGATTTCTTTTAGCGTTCTACCCGTATCAACGATATCCTCAACGATTATAACGTGATAGTTAGAAATATCGTGCTTAAGGTCAAAATCTATTCTTACGGTCCCCGAAGAAACGGTACCTGCGCCGTAGCTGCTTGCGCTCATAAAGTCAAGCTCGAGAGGAATTTTTATAGCTCTGCAAAGGTCTGCCATAAATACGAACGCACCCTTTAAAACGCTGACTAAAAGCAACGGCTTTCCGTCGTATTCCTTAGCGATTTCCTCGCCCACTTTATTTATGGCATCTTTAATTTCTTGCTCGGTTATTATTACTCTTTTGATTTTGCCATCGTGTTCTTTTGTAGTCATAGGTTTTCTCCTATAAAATAATGTGATTATTATAACATAAAGAGCAAAACAATTCAATTGAATTAAACAAATTTTAGCAAAAAGATATTTTTCAGTTTCCCACCCGTTCGAATCCCCTCTTTAGCGACGTTAAATGAAGCAAGGGGAGGTTGCCGTTTCCCACAAGTGGGAGCCCCTCGGCAAAAAGACGCTCAAAATTTGCAAGCAAATTTTATTCAAATCCCCTCTGCTTCCGTAAAAAGAAGAAAGGACATACCCCGATGGGTTTGCCCTTTCTTCTTTGTGTAAGACGGACAAAAAAGATATTTTTCGTCGTTCTTGTATGGATTTGAACTTTTGCCTTTTAAAAATCAACAAAAAACATCAAGATTTTTTTACCGTTTTCATTACCTGTTCGTTATTTGCATTTATATAAATCCAAACTGCATCCGAATCCCATTCGCTTTCACCTATACAAGCGGTGGCTATACCATTTGAAAAAGCACCAATATAAGCATAATCTGTCACAATTATTTCCCCAAAAGCATTCGCGATACAGTATTTGTTATCAGTATTTACGAATATTACTGTATTATCAGAGTATTTAATATTATGTGCGCCAAAACTATACCCACGTGTTTCTATCGGTTCAAATTGCTGCTTGCCGTTTTTATCAATCATTGTGAAATATGGATTACCATTTGCTCCATTGATAATTACCAAAGCATATTCACCACAAAAAGAAATCGAACGTATCATAGATACAGGATACTCGTTATATGTGAATGTAGATTTGTTTTTAGAAGTTATGTTCTCTATATAGACATTGTTTTCATCGCCATCCACTATATACCAAAGATATCCATTGGAATACCCTCTAAATTCTTTGCCCTCCATATTATAGTTTGCGTATGTACCATTGCTATATAACAAATAGTACGCAGGGGCATCAACGCCATCGTTTTCATCTTCTTTATGATATGGATTGATAATTTCACTCCAATCTTGAGAGCCATATACAAATGTTATACCGTTTATAAATTCTGTCAATTGATTTCCTAATCGACTTATGTAGAATATATTATCAGTATCACTATTCAAAAAGATGAAATCGTCACCGCCACTGCCTGCCCAACTTTGTACCATAATAGCGAAAACACCATCTCCTACATAATAATGACTGTAGTCCCAACCAGATTGTGGATAGTGTCCTAAATTAGTTAAAGGATATACCCATTCGCCAGAACTATCGACAACACCATATAAATGTTTAACTTCAGTTATGGTGTCTTTACGTTGATATATTAAACTCAATCCATCACCGTAAGTGAGAAGGCGTAAACCTTCTTCAAACTTGTCGGTCACATTTCCGTTTTTATCGACAATATATAAAAGCTCTGGATTTCCATTGTCATCATATTGCGTTAAGGCAATTGCCCCATTACCTATAAGCGTGTAATCAGAGACATCAGATGATTTATCAAAACTATAAAACATTTCGCCGTTTTCGTTAATAAAACCAACATAATTTACTTCGTCCTCGGTATAGAATATACAAGCAACACCGTCCACAAATTCACTTCCCCAAGTTGGTAGTATACCATCTTCTGTTACATCGCTTTGGTCGGGGGGAATTATACTTGGCTTGCGATCGGTCATATCGTGAATATACCAACCATCATTCTCATATACCATTTCAAAATAAATTGTTTGAGTTCCGGCACCGGTTAAATCCATCGTTGTTGTTGCAGTTGCGTTTTCACTATCTATGACAGTTATATCGGTAACTTCTAATTCCATAAAATCGCCCGATGTAGTACTTACTCCCAAACTAAACAAATCAGACAAATCTATATTAAATCCTGCGGCACCTCCTGCAAGACCACCGAGAATATTTAACATTGCTTGAAATGCATTACGTGTTTTTGTATCAAGGCATTCAAGTACAACTTCCATATCCCCATCGTTATATGCCGTCAAGAATGTTTCAATTCTTTCGGTTATCAATTCCTCATTTGTAGGCGGTGTCGGTTGATTCTTATCATCATTTCGTTTGCAGGAAGCAAAGCAAGTCAGGAAAATTATCGTTGTCAGCAAAAGAGATAAGAAGCGTATGCTCTTTGATACCGATTGAGTTCTTCGTGAATGTAGTTTCTGTTGATTCATTTTCTTTTCCTCCGAAAGATAAAAAATATAAAATAAAAAGTGCGGCTACCGAAGTAAACCGCACAAAAACGCAAACTCCGATAGTCGCCAAACTAACTTTACGTGAAAATGGGTGTAACCATAATATCATCATAAGTGGAATTTGCATTTTATCAAATTCAATAATGATATTATGCTTAAAAAGAGTATAACTATCCCTATAAATTAAAGATAGCACACCCGTCTTTCACACATATTAAGTTAGTTTGGCATTATTATTCTACCATGATTTTTTTGAGAAGTCAATAAAAACAGTTAATTAAAATCAATAATTAAAATCAATAATAAAAGCACAGAGCTTTTTCTCTGTGCTGTGTGTTGTGGACGTTTTTTGTTCTCACGGGAGTTCAAATCTTTTCAGTATCGGAGAATACCCATTTTTCATCTACAAAATCGAACTAAAAAATTTCGCCCGAAAAAAGCAAAAAAGCCTTGAAAAATCAAGGCTTTTTTCGGCGACATCTTTTTTATCGCCCTTTTATGGCGGAAGCGAGGGGAGGTTGCCGTTTCCCACAAGTGGGAGCCCCTCGGCAAGATTCCTTACGGAATGCGACCAAAATTTGCAAGCAAATTTTGTTAGAATCCCCTCTGCTTACGCAAAAAAATAAAAGGATGGCAAACACCATCCTTTTATTTTTGGCGGAAGCGAGGGGATTCGAACCCCTGAGCCCGTGAAGACTACACGATTTCCAATCGTGCCCGTTATGACCACTTCGATACGCTTCCAAGTTATATCGTTGTTTCATTTTTAAATTGCTAACATATTTTAGCCTATTTACCCTGATTTGTCAATGCTTTTTAATAGCATTTTTTAATTTTATTCTTCAATTACCTCTAAATAAAAGCTTACCGGGCGAAATCCGTCGTTACAGGATATCATTGCAGACCTTGGGTTTTTCATCCATCCGTCAAAAAAGTTGCCTCCGCCGCTTGATAGCTCTTTAACAAAATATTCCATACTCTCCCACGCGCTTTGACAAAAGCCTAACGGTCTTTCTCCGTTTTCACTGATAAACACGTCGCCCTCACTCAAATCACAAGCGTGCTCTATGGGGTTTTCGTACCTTTCCATTAAGTCGGTATATTCGGTTTTTCTGACTGCCGTAATTTTTACTTTCATAATAACATTATAACATAAAATTTAAGTTTGTATATTGTTTTTAACCAAATTTTACTATTTGCAACCAATAGTTGCATAAATTTCAATCTAAAATAGGTTGTTTTTATTATCATTTTGCTTTATAATTAACCTATAAAACTAAGGAGCTTATATATGAACAATGCAGAAATTTTAGGAAATAAGCTTTATGAGCTAAGAAAAAACGCAAATCTGTCTCAAGAAGAATTTGCAGATAAAATAGGTGTTTCTCGCCAAGCCGTTTCTAAATGGGAAAGGGGCGAAGCTCTTCCCGATACGGATAACCTTATTAATATAGTACGTCTTTACGGTATTTCTCTTGACGAGCTTATAGATAACGAACAGCCGAAAAACGAGGAGAAATTCGACAACGGCAAGCAAGAATCTTTTGCGGAAGAGGATGAGGATAACAACGTAAAAATAGAAATAGACGAAGACTATATTTCGGTTACGGACGAAAACGGCGAGGTATGCGTAAGCGTTACTCCTCCAAGTATTAGTATAGAAGCAAACCGTCCAAAAAGTAAAATGCTCAGAATACTTTACGATTTACCCTACCCTATCGTCGTTACCGTCGCTTATCTGCTTTGGGGATTTTTATCCGCTGACGGACATGGATGGGCTGTCGGCTGGACGCTTTTTATTACTATACCCGTTTACTATTCAGTAGTAGACTGCATCAGAAATAAAAGCCTGTCAGAATTTTGTTATCCCGTTTTTGTTACCTTTATATATTGCTTAGCCGGTATGCTATGGGGCTTATGGCATCCACTATGGATAATTTTTATAACCATACCAATCTTCGAGGCAGTCGTTAGCATCAAAAAATAAGGAATAACCATTTACGCTCAAGCATTAAAAAGCGTGAAGCCTTGGCTTCACGCTTTAATAATTTCTTTAACGATTTGTATAAGCTTTATTTCCTCTTCGTCGGTTTTGCTTTGCTCCTCGTGCTGTTTTGCCGTAGTTTCCAAGCTAAAAACCCCTCTATAAGTCGATTTTTTAAGGCTTTGAACAAATTTAGACCAATCGCAAACACCCGTTTTGGGGTTTTGATGGTAGTCGTGCGCGCCGTCGTTGTCATGCGCGTGCATACACGCTAAAAGCTCACCAATTTTCTCTACCGAATCACTTGGCTGATTTCCCCAAATAAGGTCGTGCCCCGTATCCAAGCACACCTTAAGATTCTTAAAGCCCAATTCCTTTACAAATTGAACGACCGACTCCACCGAGGATATCGGCAAATTCAAAAAGGGCATATTCTCAAGGCATACGTCAACGCCGTAGCCGTTTGCATGACTGCATAGCTTATAAAAGAACTCTGCGTTTATCTCTTTATTTTCTTTTGCTCTGTCTAAGCAATCTAAGCCAAACGGCATCAGCGGATGCACTACGAAATTTTTAGAGCCGAGATAAGACGTTCCTCTTATGCTTTTCAGCATTGCTTCAAGCCACTCTTTTCTATCTCTTTCCTCATAGTCGCGAGGAGGATATCTCCAAGGAGAGTGAGCTTGACTAAACCTTAGCCCCTCACCCTCAACGATATTTTTCTGCTCCTTTAATTTGCTTTCAAACTGATTTTCGGGCAAATTAAAAAATTCGGTTTCAATATTTATAAAGCCTTGAAAGTCCGCCGCACCGTAGCCGTGGGCCTTCATTTTTTTTGCTCCGCTTTTAACGCCGTATCGCCCCAAATAAGCGCTACTAACTATACCAATTTCCATAATCCATCCCTAAAAACCCATCTATAAGTCGATTATTTGCCGTTTTTAATACTTTCTTCTATGGTTTTTGCCGTTGCAGATTCTGCGTACGAGGTGATTTTTTTGCGGTTCTTTTCGCCGCGGCTTAAGCATCCTGCACCGCCGATGCAGCCGTCCTTACAAGCCATACCCTCGATAAAATTATGAGGAAGCACACCCTTGGTCGCTCTGAGGAGCGCAACTCTGCACTCGTCTATTCCGTTACAAGCTATAGGCGAAGCCTCAAACTCCGAATTACTTTCCTTTAAAGCCTGCTCAACTGCCGAAGAAAGTCCGCCGGAGTGAGCAAAAATTCTGCCGAAATAAGACGATTGGTCGATAGAGTCGTTTTCTAATGTAGCAACGTCTATATCCTTGCTGTCAATTAAGGCCTGAAGCTCCTCAAAGGTTATAACGCTATCGACAAGTCCTTGATATTCCTCGCGTTGAAATTCAGTCTTTTTGGCTGTGCAAGGTCCTATAAACACCGTTTTTGCAGTTGGGTCTTTTTCCTTAATAATCTTAGCAAGCGTACCTGCAGGAGATAAATTATGAGAAATTTGCTCCTTAAGCTGTGGAAAATTCTTTTCAATATAAGAAACGAAGGCAGGACAGCACGAGGACGTCAAAAATCCCTTTTCCTCTAACTCCTTAGCCTCTTCCTTAGCTACGATATCCGCGCCGTAAGACACCTCTGCAATATCGGTAAAGCCCAAAAGCTTGATTGCCGATAATACCTGTCCGAGCTCAGCATACCTGAACTGACTCGCAATAGAGGGGGCTATCATAGCGTAAACCTTATAATTTTTGCCCTTTTCAGAGCCCATTATCATATCTATAACGTCGAGAATATATGACCTATCCGTAATTGCGCCGAAGGGACACTGATATACGCACGCGCCACAGGCGATACACTTGTCGTAGTCTATCGTAGCCTCTTTATTTTCGCCCATCTTTATTGCGTGAACCCTACAGCTGACCTCACACGGTCTTTTGTAATTATTTACCGCGTTATAAGGACACGCCTCTGCGCATCTTCCGCATTCTATGCACTTGGTTTTGTCGATGTGCGCCTTTTGGTCGCTGCCAAAGGAAATTGCACCTACGGGACAAACGTCCTCGCACCTATGCGCCAAGCAGCCCCTGCATACGGAGGTAACCTCGTAACCGCCCGTAGGACAGTCCTCGCACGCTATATCAATTATCTGTATAACCTTTTTGTTAAATCTGTTTCCACCGATTGCAAGCTTTACTCTATCGTTTAGAATAGCCCTCTCCTTATATACGCAGCAGCGCATAGTGGGAACCTTACCCGGAGAAATGTTCTTTGGAATCTCGGTAATGTTTTCAAGCAAAACGTTCTTCCAAGCAAGCCTTGCAACCTCTTTCAATACCTTATATTTAAGTAATTGTACCTTATTATCAAATTTATTACTACTGTTCATTATTCCACCGAATTTACGTGCTTCATCAATATTTCTCTGTTTTCAGCCTTGCCCTTTATAAGCTGGGCAGCCGCAATAAGGGGTATCCATTTCCTAACGTAAGCCTCGGACGTTCCCCTCTTTTGACAAAAAAGCTTGAGATATTTTTCCGCAATATCCTTTTTACCGTCAAGCTCAAAAATAAGATAGGTTTTTGCGACGTCTGCCGAGGCGTTACCTTGGCTTGCGTGCGACCAGTCGACTATATACGGCTCACCGCTATCCGTAATAATAACGTTAGAAGGGTTAAAGTCGCAGTGTAAAACGCTGTTATGGTCGGGCATTTCCTTCCAACGCATTGCAAGGTCGTAACGGGTTGACGCGTCTAAGTCGGACTTGAAAATTTTATCGGTCATCTTGTCCTTAAACTTGGTCAAAAGGGGTGACCTGCGAGAGTGAATATCCAACTGAATATCTACGAACAAGTTTAAATATTCGTCGATTTTATCGGGATTTTTCTCCATAAGCTTTTCTAAGGTGTCGCCCTCTATAAATTCCATTATAATAGCGCACCTACCCTCTATAACCGAAACCTCGATTATCTTAGGAATATTTAGCCCCGTCTCCTCAATACGTGCCTGATTTAAGCCCTCGTTTAAAACGCTAGACTTTGAATAGGTCGCGTCAAAGGTTTTATAGAGCTTGTCCCCATCTCTGTATATGAGCTTGCTTTTACGCTCGGCAATTTGTTTGTTTTCGTGAATTTTTTTCATCTTTTCCCTTATATGTATAAAATAATATTACTATAATACTAT
>JAZNDO010000159.1:0-13831 GCA_045588105.1 Christensenellaceae bacterium
ACTTCGTTTCTAAAAAGCGATAGCAACTGAGATGACCACAGAGGTCTATGCCATCTGCTATCGCTTTTTGAGCCTTCTTTTGCTCGTATCTACGCCTTTAAAACATTAAAGACTTATCTGTTTTGCAATAATTCGTTTCTAAAAAGCGATAGCAGTTTATTCTAACTGCTATCGCTTTTATTTAGAGAAATGTTTTTTCAATCGGCTTTGGGGCGAAAAACTTTATTGTAATTGCGTATATTAAAAATATGCTGCCGGAGATTATATACCATACGGGGAAGAATACGAATCTGCTCATTGCGAGCAAGAATGCGCCGTATAAAGCAAATTTTTTGGCTTTCTCTCTGCTAAAAGAGGCTTTTAACAGTTCAAAAAAGCTAATTTTGTTTTCCTTTGGCAAAATTCCTCCCTCGGGCAGTGTGTTGGTTTCTTTTAAAATAACGAAAAATTCACTTAAGGGTATTACCCTTATTCTTCCCGAAAAGCCGTTTGCAAAGTCGGTTGCCTCAGGGGTAAAGCTTACCCCCAAATATACCAAATTTTTACCCTTTGGCGTTTGCTTATAAGCGTTTGTTACGCCACCTGCGGTAATGCTGTCGTAAGAAAAATTTATAAAGAAAAAGTCCTCCCCGCAAATTATTCCGTTTTCAGCTTTAACGGGCTTTTTGTTAATTCTCTCAAGCGCGGTAAATACTGTCTTTTTGCAGTCCTCGTCACTTGAAAAGCAAAGGGCGTTAGTGCATTTTAAAAAGCTTTCTTCGTCCTCACGCTTAATTTTCAGCTTACCTCTTTTTTTCTTGTAAAGCAGCATATACGCGCAAAATGTTATAATGCTAAGAAAAACAGAAATCAGTATTGCAAACAAATTATCCTTTAAAAAGTAGAAGGTAATTGTAAAAAACAGCACGAAGCTTGAAAACAAAACGAACAGAGCGTCTGATATAACCGAAATTTTTATTTTTAACATATATTTATTATTGACGTAAAAAATTGTCAATAAACTTGAAAATATGCAAAAAATATGATAAAATTTGTCTATGAATAAAAAACTCGTATTTTTTGGCGGAACGTTTGACCCTCCGCATCTTGAACACGTCAATATGGTCAAGAGCGTTGTAAAAGAGCTTTCGCCCGAAAAAATTATAATAATGCCAACCTTCGTTCCGCCTCACAAAAGGGTGTTTTTGTCGGCAACGCCAAAGCAAAGGCTTGAGCTTTGCCGTGAGGCGTTTTCAAGCATCAACGGCGTTGAGGTTAGCGATTGGGAGATTTGCAAAAAGGGTAAAAGCTACTCGTATCTGACCGTACAAAAGCTGAAAAACGACTATCCCGATTACGATATTTTATTTTTAATGGGAACGGATATGTTATCCTCCTTTTCGCAATGGAAAAACCCGTTGGAAATATTAAAAAACGCCACTCCGTTACTTTGCGTTAGAAAGGGCGAGGGGGTGGAAAAGGAGCAAAGCGTAAGCGATTTCAGCCGTCGGTTCGGAGTTGAAATACAAACGCTTGAATACGAGGGAAAAGAGCTTTCGTCGACCGATATTAAAATCGAGGCAATGCTTTTATCCGACCTTACCGATTTTGTAAATAATGGCGTTAATCGACTTATAGGCGAATATTCTTTATATAATTACGGCGAATTGTCCGAGTTTGCGAGGGATAATCTACCACCTAAAAGAATAGAGCATACCAAAGGAGTTATTCGCTTGGCGTTGAAATACGCTAAGACGTTTAAGGTTGATTTAGAAAAAACGGCGATAGCATCTCTTCTTCACGATTCAGCCAAATATTTACGCGCTGAGGATTTCCCCGATTTTAAAATGCCCAAGGGCGTTCCCTATCAGGTTGCTCACCAGTATTTGGGCGCGTACGTTGCAGAAACGGTTTTGGGGGTTAAGGATAAAGAAATATTAAACGCTATCAAGTATCATACGAGCGCAAAGCCAAACATGTCGTTGCTTGCAAAAATCGTTTTTACAGCCGATATGCTGGAAGAGGGGCGCAGCTACGAGGGTGTAGAGGAAATCAGACAGCTGTCCTTTAAGAATTTTGACAAGGCGTTCGTTTTATCTATGCAACGCTCGCTTGATTACGTACGTGAAAGAGGGTGCGAGGTTTACCCTTTAACCCAAAAAGCTTATAATTATTATAACCAAAGATTAAAAGGAGATAAAAATGGAATCTAAACAGTTAGCAAAGCTTATATGTGAAACACTTTCTTCAAAAAAAGCATACGACGTTTTAAAAATTAACGTTAGTGAGCAAACTATTTTAGCAGATTATTTTATAATCGCAAGCGGTAAGTCGTCGCCTCAGGTAAAGGCGTTGGCTGAATACGCTATGGATGCGGTTGAAAAGGCTGGCGGCGAGGTAAAAAGAAAAGAGGGTCTTAGCGAAGGAAGATGGGTCGTCGTTGATTTTGGCGACGTAATACTCCATATTTTCCACGACGAAACAAGACTTTTCTACAACCTCGAAAGGCTTTGGGCAAGCGGCGAAAACGTAGAAAAGATTGAAGACTAAGCTTAGATAATCGTCTTATAGGCGGACTTGTGATTAAATTTAAAGCACAAGTCCGTTTTTTAAATGCTTATAAACGGCGCAATACTTTGTTCTTTAAGTTTTATAGACATTCCTACGACCAAAGAGGTCGCCCCCTGCCTCTAAAACTTAAACGTCTCGTCTTGCTTGTTTCTAAGCCTTTAAAACTTTAAAGCCGTATAGACGGCGCAATACTTTGTTCTTTAAGTTTTATGGACGTTCCTACGACCAAAGAGGTCGCCCCCAGCCTCTAAAACTTAAACGTCTCGTCTTGCTTGTTTCTAAGTCTTTAAATCTCACTTTGTAAGGGTAAAGGAAAATTCGGGTGGAGCGTCACGCTCCTGACCAACAAGGTCGACCAAATCTTTGTCAACAAAGCGAGCCTTGCATACCTCGCATCTAACCCTTTAAATACTTTAAAACCTTACTTTTCTTTGCGATTCGTTTGTACTTAATTGATTTTCTCTTTCGGCAAGTATAACGTTTTCGGGTTTTAAAATCAAACCCTCAAAGGCGACCTTTGGCG
Source organism: Christensenellaceae bacterium (assembly GCA_045588105.1). Classification (GTDB taxonomy): domain Bacteria; phylum Bacillota; class Clostridia; order Christensenellales; family Borkfalkiaceae; genus UBA10281. Next base: position 3,074 of record JAZNDO010000159.1, read on the forward strand.
ACCGCCTTTTTTTAGGCTTTGGCTTTGGGCTTGCTGCCGTTTGCTTTACCAAATAAATTTTCGGCTCGGCGCTTTCAACTGGCGCAGGCTCCGACTTTTTTTGCTCAAGCCACATCAGTCCTATTTTTATAATTATCGCCGTACCTACGCAAAATCCGAAAATCATCAAAATAAGTAGCAGCCCCTCGATAAAATTAGGCATAATTATTCTCCTTTATTATTGTCTTTATTATATCTGAGATTGTCTTAAAAATTTTAATAAACAAAGTCGAAAAAGCAAAATATTGGTCGACTTGGCAAAATTTTCAAAATACAAGTTTAAAAACCGTAATATTTTCTCATAATATGCGTGAGGTGGTATTTATGACGGAATTATCGGTAAAAAATATTGAAGAGCAGGGAAACGTTGCGAAGGTAATACAAAGCGAGCAAAAAGCGAGCTCACAAATCTTATCAAATACGACGAAACCCCTATCTGATTCAAATGAAAATAAGTTTAATTTAGACAAAACGGCAATAGTCTTCGGTCAAAGCGAAGAGGATATAGGGAAGGAGTTTAAAGAATTTAAGGCGTTAAAGCTGTTTAAAAGGGTAGACTGCGATATGACGCCAATAACGGATAACCTTCTATTAAAGCAAAGGATAGAGGAGGCTATAAAATACGGCTTTGGAAACGTCGTCGTAAATCCAAGACAAATTAAAAGCGCGAAGAGGTTTTTAAAGGGTAAAAAGATTGGTGTGTACGCGGCGGTGTGCTATCCTTACGGTGAGGAAATTTACGGCGTTAAAAAATACGCCGTGAAAAAAGCTATGGAGGAGGGTGCAGACGGAGTATATTTACCTTTAAGCACCTCAGACCTTAAAAGCGGAAGGCTTGAGCAGGTAAAAAGAGAGCTTTTTAAAATTGTCAAGAGATACAAAAAGAAAAAGATTTTCGTCGTCTTAGAGGTCGGAGAGATAAGCTTTTCGGTTGCCGAAAGGGTTGTGAAGACACTGTTGAAAACGAAAATTGCCGGTATCGTTTCGGGCACGGGATTTTCCTCTTATTCAAAGCCGTTTGCAGGCGCTTCCGATTTGCACTCGCTGTCGGGCGGTAAGCGCACGGTAATAGCTTGCTCGAACACCGAAAAGAGCAGGGACGTAGTAAGTCTTTTTTCGGTTGCGGACAGAGTGTTTTTGAAAAATGCGCCGAAGATTGCCTTAGACCTTAAAACAAATCTTGAGTTTTAGTAGGTCATGAGCATCCGTTTAATAAACGGTGCGGTAAAAACTCTTACAATGCTAAAATACGCTTTACAAAAAAAATATATAGTGATAAAATATGTCTATAAAATCTTTGGGGCGGAGTGAAATTCTCCACCGGCAGTAACAGTCTGCGAGGGCTAAACGAAAAGTGGCTTTGATTGGGTGAAATTCCCAGACCGACGGTATAGTCCAGATGAGAAAAGATTGCAAGGCTTATTTTGCTGCTTTGCCCCGTGTTTTTCACGGGGCTTTTGTTATGATTTTCTCCCCGATTTGGAGGTAAAATGGATAAAAACACTGAATTTTTCACAGCGAAGAGGGTCGCTGTTTTAGGCGTTATGATTGCTCTTTGCTACGCTTTGACATGGCTCAAAATCCCTATGCTGCTGCCTTTTTTAAAGCTTGATTTTTCATTTTCGGTAATGCTGCTTACAGGCTACATATTGGGTCCGCTTTCAGCCGAAATCATCGTGGTTGTAGTGCACACGTTGGGGCTTATCGGCTCGGATGCGTTTGGAATAGGCGAAATAGCAAATTTCATTATGGCAAACGTGTTCGTCGTTCTGCCTACGCTCATATACAAATACAAAAAGGGGCTGAATTGGGTAATAATCGTTCTCGCGATATGTTCTGTAATAGAAATTGCCGTTGCTCTTTTGACTAACAGATTTATCACTTATCCCCTGTATTTCAATGCTGATGCTAAGATTCAGTTTGAAATGCATTTCTGGCTTTTACTTTTATTTAACGCTATAAAATGCGTCGCAAACGGAACGGTTACAATTCTTTTGTATAAAAGACTTAAAAATCTGCTTGGCAAATTTATCTAAAGGGCGTATAATAGGGCTATGGAAATTATAACGAAATCATTTGAAGAAACGATAAAGGTCGCCTTTGACTACGCAAAAACGTTAAGTGGTGGCGACGTGGTAATTTTAGACGGAGATATGGGCGCGGGGAAGACGGTTTTTGCAAAGGGCGTTGCGTTAGCTCTTGGGATTGACGACGAAATAACGAGCCCAACCTACGCGTATATGAACGACTACGACGGCAAGCTTTATCATTACGATTGCTACCGTTTGTCCTCTGGCGAGGACGCCGAGGCTTTAGGTCTTACCGATTATTTTTATATGAGCGGAATTTGTTTAATAGAGTGGGCGCAGAATATAGCAGACGTATTGCCGAGAAGTGTAAAAAAAGTAAAAATAGAGAAAATTGACGAAAACACGAGGAAGATTATTTTATGAAATATTTAGCTTTTGATACGAGCGGCAATCGTTTGACTGTAGCCGTAGGCGGAAATAAAAAGGTTGAATTTAATATGGAAGAGTGTTTTCATTCTCACTCGGTAATATTAATGGAGCAAATAGAGAAGTGTCTTCTTGAAAGCCAAACCGGTCTTGATGAAATCGACGTTTTTGCTTGCTCTATAGGTCCGGGCTCTTTTACAGGTATAAGAATCGGAGTGTCCACCGTAAAGGCATTTGCGTACGCTCTTTCAAAAAAGGTGCTTAGCGTAACCTCTTTTGAAAGCTTGGCATACAATATCGTAGATAAAGCAAAAAAGCTTACGGTAATTGACGCTAAGCACGACAATTTTTACGTGTGCGGCTTTGATGAGGAAAATCAAGTGGCGGTTGAGCCTTGCTTTTTGACAAAGCAGGAGATAATCGACTTATACGGCGACTTTCTTATCGTTTCCGACGTAAAAATAGAAGGTATAGACAGCGTTGTGGGCGATATGTCCAAGGGCTTTATACGGGCGGTTGAAGCTAATCTTGCAAGGGCGAGCGCAGAAAGAGAGAGCGTTGTTCCTCTTTACGTTAAAAAGAGTCAAGCCGAGGAAGAGCTATGATTATTCGCGCGTGGGAGCAGGGCGACCTTGAAAAAATAAGCCGTATAGAAGAGGAAAGCTTTTCGGACCCTTGGTCTAAGGATATGCTTTCAGGCGCAATGCGCTTACCTAATTTTCGCGGATTCGTTATAGACCTTGACGGCGAAGTAATCGGTTATATCGGCGCAAGCTCCGTTTTGGACGAGGGCGAAATTTTGCTCGTTGCAGTTGACGGCGAATATAGAGGCAAGGGCTACGGCAAACTCCTTGTAAACGTATTGCTCGAAGAATTTTCTTCAAAGGGAGTAGCCGTTGTTTTTTTAGAGGTCAGAAGAAGCAACGCAAGGGCAATAGCCTGCTACGAAGGCTGCGGCTTTAAAAAAATTGCCGAAAGAGCCGGATATTACCGTGACGGCGAGGATGCTTTAATAATGGAGAGAAAATTATAAAAAGACTTGAAGGAGAAAGATTTTTGGACGTAGGCAACGGCAAGGTGTTGCTGATGCTGCACGGATATCTTTCTTGTAAAGAAAGCTTTAACGCCCAGATAAATTTCTTTTCGAGGTTTATGAGGGTAATAGCCGTAGATATGCGAGGCTTTGGAAAAAGTCCCGATATGGAATATCCGTATTCCCTTGACGATTACGTTTTAGAGATTAAAAAATTACTGGACTCAATCAGCGAGGAAAGGGTTGATATTTTGGCTCACTCGTTTGGAGCGAGGGTTGCTATCAAGCTCGCAAACAGTGATAAAAGAATAGATAAAATAGTTTTTACAGGCGCTGCGGGCTTAAAGCCCAGAAGAGGTTTAAAATACTTCTTTAAAAGGGCGTCTTTTTTTATACTCAAAAGGTTTATAAAAAGAGAAAAGCTGAAGTTTTTATATTCGGAGGACTACCGCAATTTAAACGAGGTCATGAAGAAAAGCTTTCAAAAAATCGTTGCGGAGCATTTAGACGAGGAAGTAAAAAGAATTGAAAATAATTGTCTTTTGATTTTCGGTAGCAAGGATAGACAAACACCTAAATACATGGCGTTAAAAATGAAAAGATATATAAAAATTTCCAAGCTTGTAATTTTAAAGGATTGCGGACATTTCTGCTTTGCCGAAAACTCTGAAGCGTTTAACAGCGAGACGTTCAAATTTTTAATGGGGAATTGATGGTTATGCAAAAGGATTTAATCGCAATTTTTTTGACGAGTGGCTTTTGCTTTATCTTTTTTTCGGTAAAGACGCTTGCAATCTTTCAGCAGTGCTCGTATAGAGTTAAGGAATTTTTACCTGCGCTTTTTAAACGTAAAAATCAAGAAATCAAGCGTTTATTAACCTATAGCCTAATATTTGCAGTTATATTGGCAGGTTTTTCTTTTGCTTTCGACGGTGATACGGCTGTATGCTTTTCTTTTGGCGCAATTACGCTTTCCGCAGTGTGTTATTTCAAAAGCGATATGATAAAGCCGGCTGCCGTAACAAAAAGATTTTTCAGAATATGCTTGATTGCAGGCGTTGCTTGCGGCGCGTATTCGTGTCTGATTGCGTTTTGCTTTTATCAACGGGGGAGGATAGGACAAATCACGGCATCGGCATTTTGCGGAATTTTACCCCTCTTATCTCCCTTTTTTATATGCGTATCCGGACTTGTAAATCTTCCTTACGACAAGCTGAGGCTTGAGGTGTCTAAGGCCGTTTGTAAAAAAAGACTGAGCAAAAATAAAAATCAAATCAGAATAGGAATAACGGGTAGCTTTGGTAAAACCTCGGTCAAAAATTATCTTTATAAAATGCTCTGCTTAAAGTATAAAGTGTTGGCAACGCCTAAGTCGTATAACACCCCTCTCGGTATATGCAAAACTGTCAAAAAAGGGATCGAAAAATACGACGTGTTTATTGCTGAAATGGGCGCAAGATATAAAAACGATATAAAAAAGCTGTGTAAAATGGTAAAGCCAAGCGTTGGTATCGTAACGGGAATCACCCATCAGCACACTCAGACTTTAGGTGACGTTGAAAAGGTAAAAAGAGCTAAAAATCAACTTATAGATGGACTTTCACCAAGCGGCTTTGCGGTTTTTTCTATGCAAACCCAATATTCTGCGCAAATGTACGACGAGGCAAGGGTAGAGAAATTGTCCGTTGGTACGGATAAAAATAATTGCGTTTGTTATCAAAATATTAAACAGACTGTAAACGGCATTTTTTTTGAGATTGTCGTTTGCGGTAAGGCGTATAAGACCTTCGCTCCTCTGCTTGGCGAGCACAACGCGCTAAATATTTGCTTGGCAACGGCTGCTGCTTTAAGGCTTGGCGTAGAGATTGAGAAAATCTTGTCCGTAATACCTGCCTTAGAGGGGGTTGAACATAGGGCTCAGCTCATAAACGCGCCTAACGGAATAACCGTGATTGACGACGGCTACAATGCAAATTTGGACGGAATACGTTCAACTGCAAAAGCAATTTCGTGCTTTACGGGGTACAAGATTGCAGTAACCCCGGGTATTGTTGAGCTTGGAAGCCTTTCGTACGAGATAAATTGCGAGGTTGGTAAAATTTTATCCGAAGTATTCGATTTGATTATAGGTGTAGGTTCAAATTCAAGGGCGATTGAGGAGGGCGCGTCCTGTAAAAACGCTGAGTTTATTCACGTTGAAAAAACGTTGGATGCAAAGGGTATAATAAGTCAACGCGCTAAAAAGGGTGACGTCGTTGCGTTTTTTAACGATATACCCGACAGATATTAAAACGGAGGTTTTTGTTTGAAAAACGTAATAGTAATATTCGGTGGAGAAAGCTGTGAGCACGACGTTTCGGTGATTACGGGTGTTATGACCTTAAACGCAACGGATAAAACGGCGTATAATCCGATTCCCGTTTACGTTGCAAAAAACGGAAGGTGGTATACTCACTCTAAAATGTGTGACGTTTCAATATTTAAACGCATCAACGTGCAAAAATTCGACGAGGTAATTCTAAAGCCTTCGGATAATTGGCTGTATAAAATTAAAGGGAATAAGGTTAAAAGACTGTGCGAGGTGTATTCTGCGATTAATTGCTGTCACGGGGGAATCGGCGAGGGTGGAGGTCTTTACGGTATATTTAAGCAAAGCCGTATTCCTTGCACGTCCTCGGGGTTGTTTTCTTCTGCCGTCGCAATGGACAAGGAGTTTACAAAAATAGCCTTAAAGGCAATCGGCATAAAATGCTTGCCATGTGTAAAAATCGAGCGCGACGGATATTTTTTAAGAAAAGAAGACGTGCTAAGGCTTGTTGAAATAAGGCTGGGCTTTCCGGTTATAATAAAGCCGTCTAAGCTTGGAAGTAGCATAGGAATAAAGATTGCAAATGATGAAAGCGAGCTCGAAAGGGGCTTGGCTATCGCTTTTGGTTATGATGAAAAGGTTATAGTTGAAAAGGCGTTGCAAAATTACAGGGAGATAAATTGTGCAGTTTATCAGGTCGGTGGCGAGGTTATTGCCTCGGAGTGCGAGGAGGTTTTCAGCAGTAACTCTCTTTTAACCTTTGAGGACAAATATCAAAGCCCTGCTAAAAAGGAATTTCCGGCTAAAACAGATAAAAAAATAGCCGAGCGAATCAAAAACACTTCTAAAATTATTTATAGACGATTGGGCTTTTCGGGGGTTATCCGAATAGATTATTTACTAAAGGACGAGGAGGTTTTCGTCAATGAAATCAACTCCGTACCCGGCTCGCTTGCATATTATTTGTTTTGCAAAACGACGGAGGAGTTTTCTCGGCTCATAGGCAGCTTGGTAGAGGAAAGCGTGGATAATTTTGCAGCTGCCCTGCAAAGCAAGACAACCTTCCAAAGCGGAATTTTAAATCTTTCTTCTGCCAAAGCAAAGGGGTAAAAGTGCCCGTATAAGGAGGTAATCGTCAATATGACTCATTTAGTTGCCAAAATTTTCAAAGGGTAGTATAATTTTGGTATCTGTGAGGCTTATGATGAAAAAATTTGTATGTTTAATATGCACTTTTATTATGGTTGTATGCGTTTCGTGTTCACAAAGCGGCCCTTTAGGGGGCGAGGAAAGCAGTGAAAGGGATAGCTTATTGCTCGGAATAATCGAGGAAGAAAGCGAGCTTAGCGAATTGGAGCTGTTTTTGCGTGTCGTGAAGCTTGCGGAAGAGGCGCAAAGCTTTTATACCGTTACCGAGGGCAGAGTTGAAACGCTCGGTATAATTCAGGAGATTCGGGCTGAGAGATACGTTTCGGGCGATAAAATGTTCAAGCAATCAGTCAGTTGTTCTGCCTTCGTAAAAGTTGCAACGCAGGTGCTTGTCTCCAATGGGAAATATCTTATAAGAGAAGGTAAAAAATTTTCAGGCGTAAATCAAGTGGAGTGGGATGACTTTGCCATCGACGTTGGTCAAACGGAATATTTGAATAGGTACGGCTCTGTGACCTTGGGACTAAACAATTATTTGTTGACGGAGCAAACGGTTACGTCAATTTCTCTCGTAAAGCAAAACGGTTATCTGTTTACTGTGACGTTAGACGCCGATACGGCTACGAAGAATATTGCAAAAGAGATGAAGACAAACGCGGGCAGTAAAGACGAGCCCTCGTTTATCTCTGTAAAAATGACGGTTGAAACAAGCGCCGACCTGCAGGTGATAAGCGTCAGATACGAGAACGTCTATACTGTGGACGTTGCTCTTTGGGGCGAGGTCGAGTGCAGCGAGGATATGACCGAAAGCTATTACGCGTTCGGCGAGGAGCTTAAATTTCCCGAAAGTGAGTTTTTCGACAGGTACGTTTAGCGCGATTTGTTTTGGCTAAAAGTTTAAAAAAAATAAAAGCAAAAATTAAAAATTTTCATTTTTTATTGACAAAATTTGTCGACGGGGATATAATTCTATTATGTGCTTATGCATTAGAAAAACAAGAGGAGAAAATTATGTTAGCAAGCAATGAAAAAATGTTGAAAAGCTGGACTTACGCAACCAGTTCCGTTAAAAAAGGTTTTTCAAGAAAAACTACTGACCACACCTTAACGGTAACGAGCAAGCGTATTATCCAAACGAGTCACTCAAGCAGGAAGGTTTCAAAAACCGAAATTCCTCTTTCTGACGTAAAGAAGCTCGCTTTAACTCACGAGGTCGGCTCAAACGTAGGCGCAATAATTTTAATAATATTGGGCGTTTTAGCTGCAATATTGGGAGTTGTAGTCGAAGATGGAGCTTATCTTTTTCCACTCGTTCCGATAGGCGTGCTTTTTGTGATTATTGGTATACTCAAGCTGAATAAGGGCTCTTTAACCGTCCTCATATATACAAAGCAATCGTACACGCTGTCTATTGGCGCGGCGGTCGGTAATTTGATTAGAAGAGGGGCAAGAGGCGGTAAGCTTAAGGTTAGGGTAAACAACGTTATAGCAACCGAAATTATCGAAAGCCTCGGCGCGTACGTTTTCGGTACCGTTTCAGTTCCTCACCAGCCTACTCACGCTCCTGCAGTTCCAATGGCTCCTAACTATCACGCAGCTCCTGCTCCGGCTCCTGCAAATTATGCGGTTCCTCCTGTAGCACCTGCTCCTGCGGCTCCTGCAAATTACGCAGTTCCCCCTGTAGCACCTGCTCCTACTCAAGCAGCTCCTGCTCCGGAGATTCCACAGCCTCCTTACGGCGGTCCTCAATTCTGAAAATAACTAAACAAGTGGCGGAGAAAGCGGTTTTTTCTCCGCCACTGTTTGCGTTTAAATACAAATTTATTTGCTAAATTGCTCCTGCTCACGGCAAGAGGGTATAGATTGCTTTAAAATTTTCTAAAATTTATATAAATTTTAAGACTACCCTTGACAAACTGTAACGCAACTCTTTATAATTGTTTATAAGTGAAATTAAGCTTAGGAGGAAAATATAAAATGGCAAAATCAAGATATATCGGCGACTATCCAGTAATCGGTATCCGTCCCTGCATCGACGGCCGCCGCGGACCTATGATGCTTCGTGAATCCTTAGAGCCTACCGTATGGGCAATGGCTAATGCGGCTAAAAAGCTTTTTGAAGAAAATCTTTGTTATTCTAACGGCGAGCCCGTAAAGGTCGTTATGGCAGACACTTGTATCGGACGCGTTCCCGAGGCTGCCGCATGCGAAGCAAAGTTCAGAAAAGAAGGCGTTTCTATTACATTGTCGGTAACCTCTTGCTGGTGTTACGGCAGTGAAACTATGGATATGAATCCCGAAACCATAAAAGGCGTTTGGGGCTTTAACGGCACAGAAAGACCGGGCGCGGTTTATCTTGCGGCGGTACTTGCGGGTCACGCTCAAAAGGGTCTGCCCGCCTTTGGCATTTACGGTCACGAGGTTCAGGATTTAGACCAGGTAAACGAGGTTCCCGAGGACGTAAAAGAAAAGCTTCTCCGTTTTGGTCGCGCGGCTATCGCAGTTGCTACTATGCGCGGTAAATCTTACCTTCAAATCGGCTCGCAATGTATGGGTATTGCAGGCTCTATTATCGACCAGGATATGATGGAAAGCTATTTCGGTATGCGCGTTGAGTCTGTTGACGAGGTTGAAATTCTCCGCCGTATGGAAGAGGGAATTTACAACGAGGAAGAATATCAAAAGGCTCTCGCTTGGACTAAGGAGCATTGCAAAGAGGGTTGGGACGATAACCCCGACAGCGTTAAGTTCTTAGGCGAGGACCGCAGAATTAAATTTACACGTGAAGAAAAGGACAAGCAGTGGGAATTTACCGTTAAAATGTACTGCATAATCAAGGATTTGATGGCAGGCAACGATAAGCTTCCCGACGCTTTCGTTGAAGAGAAAGCAGGCCACAACGCAATCGCTGGCGGATTCCAGGGGCAACGTCAATGGACTGACCATTGGCCAAACTGCGACTATCCCGAGGCTCTTTTAAGCTCCACCTTCGACTATGAGGGAGCGCGCGAGCCGTTTACTCTTGCTACCGAAAACGACGTTTTAAACGGCATGGGTATGCTTATGATGCGCCTTTTAACCCATAGAGCGCAAATATTCGCAGACGTCCGTACTTATTGGTCGGGCGACGCAACGGAAAGAGTTACGGGCTATAAGCTTGAGGGTAAGGCGAAAGAGTCCGACGGTATTATTCACCTTTTAAATTCGGGCGCAGCGTGCTTGGATGCAAGCGGCGTATGTACGGATGAAAACGGCAACGCCGTAATGAAAAAATGGTGGGAGGTAACCGACGAGGATATCAAGAAGATGACTGACGCAACCGTTTGGTGCGAGGCAGGCTTTGATAATTTCCGTGGCGGCGGATTCTCAAGCCATTTCGATACTTACGCAGAAATGCCCGTTACTATGATAAGGCTCAATTTAGTAAAGGGTTTAGGCCCTGTTCTTCAAATTGCTGAGGGTTGGACGGTAAATCTTCCTAAAGACGTAAACGATAAGCTTATGAAGAGAACTAACCCAACCTGGCCGTGTACTTGGTTTGCTCCTCGTTGCGACGGCAAAGAGGGTAGTCCTTTCAAGACTGCGTACGAGGTAATGCAGAACTGGGGCGCAAATCACGGCGCAATCTCTTACGGACATATCGGCGCAGACCTTATTACAATGTGTTCAATGCTTCGCATCCCCGTATGTATGCATAACGTGCCCGAAGAGGATATTTATCGCCCTGCATGCTGGAATGCTTTCGGTATGGATAAAGAGGGTCAGGATTATAG
>JAZNDO010000160.1:0-7132 GCA_045588105.1 Christensenellaceae bacterium
CTGTTACCATCGATAACTTTAAAATTGGCGATATCGTAACTGAAACCTTTGAAAACACGAATAACGCTAACGACCCAAGCGATTTCGGTATCTTCCTTGATAACCGTAACTCAAGATATGCAAACGCTATCGAATTGGTAGAGGGTAAAGAAGGGTTCGTTCCGGGTGAACACGCGGCGGAATTAGACCCTGACAGCGACGTTCAAGAATACGTTCTTCTTACTACTAAAAATGCATACGCAGGCGGTAGCGTTGTAAGCTTTAAGTATTATTTAAACGGTACTCCCGCAGACGGAAACTGGTGGGGTATTGCTTGGAATACAGATGCAAGCAAGGCAAACATTTATCATGCTGCAGGTGTTGAAGCTAACTACGTTGGTCATCACTCTATCGGTAAGGTAGTAGGCGAGTGGACTACAGTTGAGTTTACTCTTCCTGAAGGCGGAGATTACTATCTCTACTTTGGACACTGCGTAGGTGGTTGGAACGGAACTATTCTTATCGACAACTTTACCGTAAACGGTGAATTAGTTGAAGACTTCAACGGTGAGCCCGAGGAATGGATGTTCGATATCGGCAATCCAAGCTACGTTTCATACGGCGATGGCTATGACGCACCGGAAGCACCGGAAGCTCCCGAAGAGCCACAAGAGCCTACTAATCCTGACCCTAACGTATTAGAGAATCTTATTTATAACGGTACCGTTGTTGATTTCCTTGAAGCTGGCGAGCTTGGCACTATCGTAAATACAAACGCTTCAATTGACTCAACCGATATTCCCGAAACGATGCTTATCATTGAGGGCGGCTTCTACTATGCGCTTACCGGCGAAAAGGAATTTGCAATCTATTTTGGCAACGGTCAATACGTATTTATTGACAAGGATTCAATCGCTTTCTACGTTGGTACGGAGTTAATCAGAGAATTTGCAGTAGAAGATGCCGAAAACGAGGTATTCCTTGCTATTACTGCAGGCGGAAGACTTTCTATCGGCCTTGACGGAGCGTTCTATTCTTTTGGCAATTTAAGTAGCGTAACCAACGTTAAGCTTGTCGCTCTTGGCGGCTCAGGTCAAGCTTCATTTAAAGATTTTGATATTATAACTTATAAGTGCATATTAAGTGATATTCCTTATTTTGAGGACGGAACTATCGACTTCAGCGCCTACGCATTTGACTCTGAAGCAATGGTTAGCGATGCTGGCTTCCAGCTCCTTGCAGAGGCAGGCTTTACAAAGACTCTTCCTCTTTTAGAAGGTAGAGTAAGTGGACTTAAAGGTATGTACGGCGACTCTAACTATCAAGCAAGTGACAATTATAACTCAGCCCCATCTCAAGAAGAAGTTGACAGATTGATGGCAGAGGTTAATGCTGACGCTCATAAGGCTCTTGACCTTGCTCAAAAATACGGTTTACAGCACTACGTGTTTAACGAGGTTCTTTACAACTTATCAAGACATATCCTTTGGTACGATTATCTTGATGAAATCGTTGCCGCGTCTACTTACTTAGACCATCCGGCACTCGCAGGTCACGTATTCGTTGACGAGCCAAGCAGAGGAACTGAGCTTAATGAAACTATAACAGCCTATAATAAGTACGTAGAGGCTTACGGCCGTACCGATGCTTATACAAACCTTCTTCCACTTACTTCAACAACGCCATTAGCTGATACGTGGTATAATTCTTACGTTGACAGCTACGTCAATGGAATAGCTTTGGGAGCCAATGGTTCAGGATTTATTTCTTATGACCTATATCCGTTAAAAACAAGCGGAATAGAAGAAGAACACCTTAGAAACTTTGAAATCGTAGCAGAAAAATGTAGAGATAATAGCTTAGAGTTCCGTTATTTACTCAAGGCTTCCGTAACAGGCGATGCAGATAGAAAGCTGCGCGCAACTCAAAGCGTGAACGACCTTTATATGCAAATTTATTCTGCTCTTTGCTTCGGTGTTGAAGAAATCGCTTACTATCAATTTACCGACCACACCAAGAATGACGGAAGCGCCGGTGACGCTGTAATTAGCGGTTACTCGCTTGAAAAGACTGACGTTTACAATTGGGCTAAGCAAGCAAACAACGAGGTTCACGCATTTGAAGACGCGTATATGAGTTATGCTTGGAAGAGCGTTTCTTTATTTGGTTCCAATACACAGTTTAACAATATTAAAAACGCAGTGGCTGCATACGGATATATTTCAAGCGTTTCTTCTTCTGCAAGCGTACTCGTCGGTAACTTTGACGACGCTGACGGCAAGTATACTTACGGCGCAAAGCACGCTTATATGGTTATGAATTACGGTAATACTAATGGCGCAACTACTGCAACTACCGCGGTAACTCTCACCTTCAACGGTACTCCTACAAGAGTGCTCGTTTACCAAGGCGGCGTGCCTACGGTTGTAAACCTTACTTCAAATCAGCTTACACTCAATCTTATGATTGGTGAAGGCGCGTTTGTAATACCTCTTACTACTATCAAATAAGGAGATAAAATCATGAAAGAATTAAAAGAATATTTAGCTCCTGAGCTTATTACAGTTGAAATTGGCGAGTATATATTTACCATGCAATCGTCAGAGCAGGATAAGACGTCAGACCCGTATGAGTCTTCGGGAAATAATTGGTGGGATTAAAGGTTTATCTACTTCGCTAGCCTACGTTAACTGTGTCGCTTTCAAAACCTTGGTGACCAACAAGGTCTACCAAGTCTTTTCAAGCTCACGAGCCTTGGCTAGCTCGCATCTAACCCTTTAATCTAAAGGCTTATCTACCTCGCAAAAACGCATTTCTGTTTTTGCTTGTATTTAAACCTTTATGTAAAATAACGTTTTAAACCCAACGGGGAGGGGCGCGCCCCTCCCCGTTGTTGTTTATTATGATAAGGAATTTATTATGGACAGAGATATTAAATTCGGATTTTGGAATTACGTTGAAAGCGGTGTTTATTCTTCAGACGCCGTTTTGGATTGGAAGGACCTTCATTGCAACCTTCCTATGAGCTTTACGTTTGATAATAACAGGCATAAAAAAGAAGATATGCTTGCGGTTTTAGACAAATGTCAGAAGCTCGGTATGAAGCTTATTATTTGCGATAAAAGAACGCACTTTAAAACCTTTATGGAAACTGATAAAGAAACCTTTGCAAAAGGCGTTAAAGAGGCGTATAACGACTTTGGAAGACATCCTGCGGCATTCGGCTTTTTCGTGGGCGACGAGCCTGCTATGACCGAATACGAGGCTTATATAGATGCTATAAATATCGTTGTTGAAAATGCTCCCGAGCTTATTCCCTTTGCAAATCTCGTTCCTTATTGGGGCGGGGGCTCCGATTTTGATATGCTTGTTGGCGCTAAGGAAGAGGTGCACGACAAAATTGTCGAAAACCTTTTAAGCAAGGCAAAATTGCCCCTGCTTGGCTACGACCAGTATTCGCAGTGCTTGACCGAGCAAGCCAACAGAGAATGCGGAATAAACAGCTACTTTTTCGTTTTGGACAAGTACAATCAAATGACTAAAAAATACGGTATCCCTTTTTATGCAACACTTTTAGCCTGTGGGCATTGGGATTATCGCACGCCTACAGAGGACGATATCCGCTGGCAAATTTATACCGCAATCGCGCACGGGGCGAGGGGTATTATTTGGTTCCATTTATATCAATACGAGGCGGGCACAAGCTACGTAAACACTCCTATTATTGGCCCTGATAGGCTTAAAACCCCAACCTACGACGCAATTAAGCGACAGCAGTATATTTTCGATTGCTATTACCGTGAGATTTTAGATAAAATTTATATGACCGACGTCTATCACGTAGGGCATATTTACGACCCGAGAAGGAGATTCGGCGAGGACGAATATATTTTTGATATAAACGGAAAATATTCACGTCCCACTATATTGACCTATTATAAGGAATACGAAACGGGTGAAAAATGGATTTCTCTCGTAAACGCGCATCAAAGGCTTTCAAATAAGATTATTTTAAAAATGAAAAGCGGCAAGGAGCATATTTTTTGGCTTGCTCCGGGCGAAATGCGCCTCGAAAAGCTTAGTAATTTAATTTAACTCACACCGTTATTGTAATAGCAGTTGCTGTATAAAAAGATAAACAACAATTTCCTGTCACTTTAGAGCGAAGCGATAGGCTACAACCCACTGTTACTCCGGAGCGAAGCGATAGGCTACAACCCACTGTCACTCTGGAGCGAAGCGATAGAGTCTCGCTTGATAAAAGTAGATTCTATCGAAACTATCGTTTCTCCGGAATGACAATAAAAGTGGTGGAGCATCACGCTCCCTCGAATCAAACTTTTTCCAACGAGTTTAAGGGCGTGGCTACATCATTAGAAGTGATAGACTACAACTCACTGTCACTCCGGAGCGAGGCGATAGGCTACAACCCACTGTCACTCTGGAGCGAGGCGATAGGCTACAACCCACTGTCACTCTGGAGCGAAGCGATAGAGTCTCGTTAAAACGGGAGCAAAATAAAAAAATATGTATTACGTCTATATTTTAACAAATAAAACTAACAAAGTTTTATACGTTGGAGTTACAAACAATCTTGAACGGCGTTTGTACGAGCATAAGAATAAGATAATTGAAGGCTTTACTAAAAGGTATAACATTAATAAACTTGTTTATTTCGAAACGACTTCAGACGTAAACGTTGCATTAAACAGAGAAAAAACGTTAAAAAATTTAGTTCGCAGAAAGAAAATTGAATTAATAAACGCTCAAAACCCGATATGGACAGATTTGTCAGCTGATTGGAAATAAATGAGATTCTATCGTTTTCTGTCGAAAACTCCAGAATGACAAAAGAGATATTTGCGAGATAATTATGAAAAATTTGACTAAATACAATATTAAAAGCAAAAAAAGCATTTTAAGCTGGGACGAGGCAATGCCTATCGGCAACGGCAAAATAGGCGCGCTTATATACGGCGACGGACCGCTCAGAATAAGCCTTGACAGGGTTGACCTTTGGGATACGAGGGTAAACCCCAAGACCTTGGAAAAGGGCTTTACCTTTAAAAATCTTACTGAGCTGTCATTATCCGAAAGGCCCGAGGACTGGCAAGAAAGGACGAGGCTTTTTGAGGATATCTTTATCGAAAAGCCCTATCCTTCTAAAATCACTGCCGGCAGGCTTGAGCTTGATTTTGGCGGAAAATGCCCGATAATCGACTCGGAGGTCGACATTTCAACAGCAATGGCAACCGTTTCGGCAGGCGGCAGGCTTAAAATCGAGGCGTTTGCAAGCGCGGTAGAATTCGTTGGCGTTATGCGCGCAGAGGGGGATTATTCCTTAAGAATAAATCTTCCCGAGTATCTTTCTAAGGAAGAGGGCGAGCCTGCGTTTATCCATACGGGCGGCTTCGGCTATCCTGAGGCCAAGGTTATAAAAGAGGGCGAGTTTACCTATTACGTCCAAGACACCTTTACCGATTTTAAATTCGGTATAGTCGTTTTAGAAAAGCAGGTCGGTAACTTAAAGGAAATATATTTTACTATTGCAACAACTAACGATGGCGAGGATTTTATTTCCTTAGCAAAGGCTGAGCTTTTAAGAGTAAGCCAAAAGGGCTATGAAAAATTAAAATCAGAGCATATAAAATGGTGGAAAAAATATTGGTCAAAGACTGAAATTTCCTTGGGCGACGAGCTTTTGGAAAGAGTATACTACCGCAGCTGGTATTTGTTCGCCTCGTGTTCAAGAAAGGGCTTTTATCCAATGCCTCTTCAAGGGGTTTGGACTGCCGATAACGGCACGCCGCCGCCTTGGAAGGGCGACTACCATTACGACACCAACACCGAGCTTTCTTACCAAGCCTATTTAAAGGCGGACAGGCTTGACGAGGGCAGAGTTTTTATCGACTATCTTTGGAATATGAGAGGGCAGTTTAAGAGGTTTGCGCGTGAGTTTTACGGCGTAAACGGTCTTATGATTCCGTCTTGTGCAACCATTGACGGAAAGGCTATGGGTGGCTGGGCGCACTATTCGCTTTCGCCCACGATGACAATTTGGACGGCGCAAAGCTTTGACGAATATTACCTCTACACGGGCGATAAAGCCTTCTTAAAAAACAGGGCGTATCCCTTCTTTAGAGAGGTTGGAAAGGCAATAAAAGGGCTTTTGGTTGAAAGGGACGGCAAGCTTTATCTCCCTCTTTCTTCCTCGCCCGAGATTTACGACGACACGAGGAAGGCTTATTTAGAGCCTAACAGCAACTTTGATTTGGCTTTGCTTATTTATCTTTGCAAAACGCTCGTATCCTACTGCGAGATTTTAGGGCTTGACGGGAGCGAGTACAGAGAAATTTTGTCAAGGCTTGACGGCATAGCGATAAGCGAGGACGGTGTCGTAATGCTTGATAAAACTCAGCTTCTGCCCGAGTCGCACAGACATTTCTCGCACCTAATGTGTATGTATCCGTTGCACCTTATAAACTACGACAGCGAGGAAAATAAGAGAATCTACGAGGCGACTATTCTTTATTTGGAGCAGCTTGGCACAGGCTGGTGGGTAGGATTTTCGTTTGCAATGAGCGCGCAGATTTATGCAATGGCAAAAAAGGGAAATTCGGCTTACGAAAAGCTCCGTCAGTTTGCTCTCGGCTTCGTTGCGGACAACGGCTTCCACTTAAACGGCGACTTTAAAAATTACGGATTTTCGCAGTGGCATTACCGTCCGTTTACCTTAGAGAGCTTATTCGGCTACGCAGACGCTATTCACGAGACGCTTATGCAAGACCATATGGGATTTATCGACCTATTGCCTGCTGTTTCTCAGCTTTTGGGCAAGGTTTCGTTTAAGAAAATGCGCTCAATCGGTGGTGTTTTGGTTTCTTGCAAGGGCGAAAATGGCAAGGTGTTACAGGCGACCTTTACAACCAAAAAGCCTATGCGGATTAAGGTCAAAAACAACTTTGACAGCGAGCTTTTAACGGTTACCTCAAGGGATGGCGATAGACAAATTCGGGTTAAGAGGGGAGAGATTTTCTCACTTGATTTAATCGGCGCGGTAGCAGTTAAAGGAAATTAATTCAAAAGCTCCGTTGATAAAACGGAGCTTTTATAATACAAATTTTAAATTGCTCTTGACTAAGCGCGTTATATT
>JAZNDO010000161.1:0-8208 GCA_045588105.1 Christensenellaceae bacterium
AACAAATTTTGTCAATAGTTTTTGTAAACTTTTGTAAAAAAGTGTAAAATATTTTTTTCCACACAATAACTTGTTTCATAAAAAGGCAAACTTGCCAAATAAAATTCACAGTTTAGACGAGTTTAGCTTATTCTCGTTTGGTATAACTAAAAGTAATACCTTTTCAGCGCTTAAACGATTGTCTTTTTTTCAGTTATATTGTATAATAGAAAAATATTTATCAGTGCATTTATGCGATACCAAACAAAGGAGAAATATTATGCGAGTTTATAATTTTTCAGCAGGCCCAAGCATGCTACCAGAGAGTGTTCTTAAAAAGGCACAAGCCGAATTGCTTAACTACGAAAACTCAGGAATGTCCGTTATTGAAATGAGCCATAGAGGTAAGATTTTCGACGGCATTGCCAAGCGTTGCGAGTCGCTCTTCCGCGAGGTTATGGGCATTAGCGACGATTATCACGTTCTTTTTCTTCAAGGTGGCGCGTCTCAGCAATTTGACGCTGTACCGTTAAACCTTATGAAAACGGGAAAAGCAGACTACGTGGTTACAGGCAATTTCTCCGGAAAAGCCGCTAAGGAGGGCGCAAGATACGGCGACGCCAAGATAATTGCATCCTCTAAGGATGCCAACTTTACTTATATCCCCGAGCTTAAATACGAGGATTTCAGACCCGATGCAGACTACGTACATATAACCTCTAATAATACTATTTTCGGCTCGCGCTATTTAGAGTTCCCCAAAACTCCGTCGCCACTCGTTTGCGATATGTCGTCGGAAATTTTAAGCCGTGAGGTCGACGTAAACAAATTCGGTCTTATATACGCAGGCGCGCAAAAAAATATTGCTCCTGCAGGTCTTACCATTGTTATCGTAAGAAAAGATTTAGCCGAAACGTCTACTCCAAACTGCCCAACGATGCTTAAATATAGCACGCAAGCAAATAACGACAGCATGTACAATACTCCTCCTTGCTTCCCTATCTATATGGCAATGCTCGTCTTAGAGTGGATAAAAGACCTTGGCGGAGTAAAAGAAATTCAAAAGATAAACGAATATAAGGCAGGTCTTCTTTACGACTTTATTGATAATTCCTCTTACTATAAAAACTCAGTTCGAGTAAAGGACCGCTCTATTATGAACGTCCCCTTCGTTACGCCGTCTGAGGAAAGCGACGCCCTTTTTATTAAAGAGGCAACTCAAAACGGACTCGTTTCCTTAAAGGGACACAGACTTGTTGGCGGTATGAGAGCATCAATTTACAACGCAATGCCCGTAGAGGGCGTTAAAAAGCTCATTGAGTTTATGAAGGACTTCGAGCTTAAAAACAAATAAGAAAAACAGTGAGAAACGATAATGAAAAGCATTTTAAAATTAAATTCAATAAGCCCTTTGGCAGACAAATATTTTGAAGGCTACGACTATACCGACTCTTGCGCCAATCCCGACGGAATTATGCTGAGAAGCTTTAAAATGCACGATTACGAAATCGGCTCGAATCTCGTTGGCGTTGCAAGGGCAGGCGCAGGCGTAAACAACATCCCCCTTGACAAAATGTCAGAAAAGGGAGTATGCGTATTCAATACTCCCGGTGCAAACGCAAACGCAGTTAAAGAGCTTGTGATCTGCGCACTGCTCCTCGGCTCTCGCAAAATTTACGAGGGTATTACGTGGGCGCAAAGCCTCTCTAAGGACGAGGACGTTGCAAAGCTCGTTGAAAAGGGCAAATCTCAATTCGTAGGCGGCGAAATATACGGAAAAACGCTCGGAGTTTTAGGACTTGGAGCAATAGGTGCAAAGGTTGCAAACATAGCAATCGACCTCGGCATGGACGTTTTGGGCTACGACCCCTTTATCAGCGTTGACGCAGCGTGGAGGCTTTCAAGAAAGGTAAAGCACGAAAAGGAATTATCCTCGCTTTTTGCAGGCTCCGATTATATATCCATCCACATGCCGCTCACAAACGACACGAAGGGTATTATAAATAAAGACTCGATTTCCAATATGAAGGACGGTGTTTGCATTATAAACTGCGCAAGAGGCGAGCTTGTAAACAACGACGATTTAAAAGAGGCTTTAAAATCGGGCAAGGTTTCTCGCTACGTAACCGATTTCCCGGTAGCTGAGCTTTTAGGAGTTGAAGGTGTTATAACAATTCCTCATCTCGGCGCGTCAACCCCGGAGGCTGAGGACAACTGCGCTATTATGGCGGCGCGCCAGCTTACCGATTATATCGAAACGGGAAGCGTTGTAAACAGCGTAAACTTCCCTAACCTTAAGGCTCCCGAAGCGTTTACTCACAGAGTCACAATTGCTCACAAGAACGTGCCGTATATGATAAACCTCGCAACCAAGCCCTTCTCTGAGGCGCACATAAACATAGACAACCTTATGAGCGCAGGCAGAGGCGACGTCGGCTATATGATTTTAGACGTCGAAAAGGAGGTTCCTGCAAGCGTTATCGAAGAGCTTGAACAGGTTGAAGGATTTTTAAAGGTAAGATTAATTAAATAATTTTCCGTGATTACAGAGGGTGGCTTTTATAAGAGCCACCCTTGTTTTCTTAAAATTTTGTTCAATTCTCTTAGAAACATTTCAATACCCCAACCCTAAATCGGGATAGAGTTGCAAATAGTGCACCGTAAGAGATACAACCGAAACTCCGCGAGCGGAGCCCTCTCGGTTGACCTTTGCCCGTCATTGCAAGCCCATCACAGTCGGCCGAACTACGTTCTCATCTCTTGCGGTGCAAAAACAAACCCCACCACACCTAACCGGTGTGGTGGGGTTTGTTGGCGCGCCGTAAGAGATTCGAACTCCTGACCTTTGGTTCCGTAGACCAACGCTCTATCCAGCTGAGCTAACGGCGCATCTTTATTAAATTTATTGTAACTGTAATCTATGTAATCCTGCTGGATGGAGCGTTGCAAACGCTCTGTGCCCGAACTGCGTGAGGAAACACGATGACGGACTCTCCCGACAAGCTTACAGTTTACAGCTGAGCTAACGGCGCATATAAAGGGAAAAGGTTAACCTCTTCCCTTTGCGTTCCTATTATAGTACTTTAATAATCATTTGTCAAATGTTTTTTACCTTTAATACTCTTTTTTTGCTTTAAAGATATTTTTTTACGATATCGTTCATTTCATCAAAATGAGCTATCATATCCTTTGCTAACGCCAACTGGCATCTCGCTCTGTCTAAATTGTGACTCGCGTGCTCAACCTTAAAATATTTATCTCCGTCTATATAGTCGGTTAAAAACCTCATACCGCACTCAACCGTCATAGTTATTGCGCCAAGCGCCAAGGTGTCCTTTTCATTTTGGTTTAAGGTGTGCCCTACGGTTTCAACGAAGCCTTTAGTAAACGCCTCATACTTTGCCATATCAAGCTTTACCTTGCTAAGGTCGGTTTCGTCCTCTTTGCAGGTGTTACCGGCAAAACGGATAGAATCGCCAAAATCAAAGGCTACCAAGCCCGGCATAACCGTATCAAGGTCGATAACCGCAAGGTTTTCAAAGGTTTTTTCATCAAACAGTACGTTGTTACATTTAGTATCGTTATGAGTAACCTTTAACGGAAGCTCGCCTCTCTTTTGCATTTTATACATTTTAGTAGCAATTTCTTCAAGGCTTAAATAATCCTCTATTTCAGGTAAAACCTTGTCTTTTCTTCCGCTCTCGTTTTTCTCTATGCTTTCTTTAAAGGTCTGATATCTTCTTACCGTATTATGGAAATGGGGTATAGCTATATGCAAGCTTTCTACAGGATAATCGGCCAAATGCATTTGGAAATTACCAAAGGCCTTGCCTGCTTCTTCCAAAACGGTTAAATTGTCGGTTTCGTTGAAGGTCACGGAATTGTCGATATAACGGCAAAGACGCCAAAATCCGCCCTTATCGCCTATTATATAATAATTTCCGTCGTCAACGTTTTTGTAATAATGCAATACGAATCTCTTTGCGCTTATTCCGCCTTGCTTGATTTTAGCCCTGATGTATTCGGTAACCGACGAGATATTATTCATTACCTCGACAGGGTTTTTAAATACATAGGTATTTATTCGCTGCAAAATATAGTCCTTTTCTTCGTTATCCCTGAAGAAAAAAACCTTATACGTGTTATTTATATGGCCGTTTGTCACGACCTCGTATCTGAGATACTCTCCCTCAATTCCGAATTTCCTACAAAGAAACTCAATTTTCTTGTCCATAATACCCTTACACCTTTCCCTTATCCGCCAGCTGAATTATTTGATTTTCAGTTGACCTTATCTATTATACCACATAATATGCGCTTTGTAAAGCCTTTTGTCCTTTTTTATATTATTTAACACTTTTTAACAAAATTTAAGCCCCGAAGGGTATCTTCGGGGCTCGCATCCTTATAAATTTGGCTATATCACAAGACGTGACATTGCCGTAAACTTTATCTGTTTAAATCTATCGCGCAAGCGCAAGCTTCGGCTTTTCCGTCCTTAATAAGTACGGTCTTCATTTCGTATTTGCCCATGTGCAAATCAACGTTTACCCCGTCTATAAGCGCGTTAACTGACTTTTCTTCACTCGAATTGTTAAACAGTCTGACCTCTTTTCCGGTCTTAACCCTTCTGTAAGCAACCAAGGTTATATCCTCGGGAATGCTCCAAGCCTTTTTGACCTCTCTTCCCTTTCCGTGTGGGAAGAATACGAGCTGATATTGCTTTTGGTTAAATGCTGTTGCAAAGCTTTCCTCCTTGCCCTCTTCAACGTAACCCAAACGATAGTTGAAGGTGTGCCAGCCTATCTCAATAGGAGCGATAAATCTCGCGTAGTCAATAAGCGGTCTGTCGCCTATTCTGTGAGCGCAATACATTGAGCCGTTAAAGAGAGTCATATATGCGCCTGTTTCGTCGCCAACAGCCGAGAACGTACCGTCGTTTGCAACGGTAAGACCGCTGCTAAGTCGCATAAATCTGTGCATTGGCTTCTCTCTGTAATCAAAGGTAAGGTCTTCCCTGCCTAAGGTCAACGCAACCTGCGCCGACTTTTCGTTTTCAAAGCCAAGTCTGATACCCTTTAGCTTGTCGCTGTTTAATACGTTGCACGTAACGTCAACGTACGGAAGTCCTTTATAAATCTTATATAAAAGTCTGATTTCAAAGCCCTCGCGCTTAAACAAGCTTTCTACCTGAGTCAAAACGTCGCCGTCTTCTGTAATCCTACAAGCCTCAATACCCTTAAAAAGCTCCTCTTCGCCGGTTGCAAGAGGTATTCTTCTCATACCCGTTCCTACGGTCGTATCGGCAAAGCCCCAAGGGTCTGCGCTGTCGTCAAATATATACGGAACAAGGATATCCCCGGCTATAAGCTCTTTATCTCCAATTTTATAGCTTGTAATAAGACCTTTTTTTCTATCGATTACAACGGTCTTAAGCTCGTCCTTAACCTCAATAAGGTCAGGAGTCACGGTAGGCGCATTATTGTTTGGAACAATCTTAACGTGGAGGTCAACCCTCGTTATTTCCATAGCGTTTAGCTTAGTCTTTATAGCAACTCTCTTTCTTCTGTCGTAATTGATGTTGCTTAATTCCTTTATAACCTGACAAGGCACCTGCTCATCGCCAACGAAAGCCGTAATTTCATACTTCCTCTCGTCGTCGCATATGGAATCCAAAATTAAAAATTCAGCCTCGGTAGAGGTTTCATATTCGAACGGATTTGGGTTAAAAATAAATATTGGGAAGGTTCCCTCCTGAGCCTTTTCAAAGTCCTCGGTTAAGGTAAAGAAGGCTTTAAGCTTAATCTCATCCAATATATCAAGCGCGTGCTCACCTTTCTTTAATGCAGACCTTTCACCGTCCTCGGCGCAGGTTCCGGATAAAATGTCGTGGAACTCAATAAACGCCATGTCGCGCATAACGCCGTCAAATTCCTTTGTGTAATCGGCAGTACCCTTTAAAGAATCTGCCGCGCTAACCATTTTTTCGGTTAAATAGAGTGAGTTTTCAATCTCTGCGTGTCTGCGCTTGACTCTTGCCATAGACGAATAACACTTTACGAATATATTACCAAGCGTTTCTTTAACCTCGTATTTTGGGTCAACCTTTTCAAAATAAGCCTCGGGATAAGAGTGAATTATCTTATAATCCTCCTCCTTCATCATTCTTTCGATATCCTTAAGGTCCTTTCTTGAAGGTCCGCCGCCGTGGTTGCCGACACCCCAAAGGACGAGGGCAAAATCACGGTCGCCAATAACCGAAAGCTTTTGACGGATATGCTCTTCTGCGTGACCTAACGGAGAACAGTACATACTCTCTCCATCCATACGGTACGCCTTTATTTCAGAGCCGTCGTATCCAACCCACTTAAAGGGATTTTGCTCCAAGGTAAACCTGTCCGCCATAGGACGGCAAATCAAATAGCTGTCGTATCCGCACTGCTTTAATACTTGAGTCAAGCCTCTCGGATGTCCAAAGGAATCAAGGTTGAGCGCAGTCGTAGAAGAAATACCGAATTTTTCTTCAAAATATTTCTTACCAAGATAAATTTGACGGATAATACTCTCGCCAACCGGAGCTACTACGTCCGGTTGAAGATACCAGCCGCCCATAACACGCCATTTTCCGCTTTGAATAAGCTTTTTAATTCTCTCAAAGAGAGCAGGGTCGTACTTTTCTATAAATTCGTATAAAAGCGCCTCGTTATGGCAAAATACGTAATCAAACTCATCGGCAATCTCTACCGCAGAATAAAAGGTAGATATGGCTTCGCTTGCACCTTCCGTCCAGTCCCACATCCATACCGGGTCCAAGTGCGCATTGCAAACAAGATGTAACTCTTTCATTATAGTCTCCTTCGCTTTTGCATTATATTACATAATACTACATTTTCAGTATACCATATTTAAAATTCAATTTCTACTTATTTTTCAAATAATTTCAATAATTTTTTATGCGAAATCCCATAATCTGCTGATTTTACCTTTAAAAGCGCCGTCAAGTCTTTGAAACCGCTCAGCGAACAAAAAAACGGTAGCCTGACAATTACAAGCCACCGTTCTGTTTTTTGATTAAATTTTTAAAATATTATTTTTCTAACGTCTATAAAATTAGTCTGCGAAAACGATTTTTTCAACCTTGATTTCAACGTTGCCGTAAGGAAGGGTATTCAAATAAACCTCGTTTTCTTCCCATTCCTCCATCAATACGTCGTATGGGTCTTCCACAATCTTTTCGTCCTCGCTTGCCGAAAGCTCAACGTATACGCCATCTTGATTCTTATAGAAATAGCTACCCTCTTCCGCATCGTACATAAAGTAATGTCCGTAGTTTGGCATTTCAAAACCGTTAACCTCACTGTCTTCGGTAAGAGAATCGTAATATTCATCCGTACCGAGAGTATAGTAATAATACACGTTGCTTGAAGAATCCTTACTGTAATCGGTCATAAGAGCCTTAAGACGCTCATAGCTCGAATCTCCGTTAGCATCCTCGTCGTCACTGCAAACCATACCGATTATAGCAAATTCGGAGCTGGAGGTGAAATAACCGTCATTACCGAACGTAACAGCCATAGTTGCCTTGCCGGTATCGTAAGCGTTAGCAGCCTCACCCTCTTCAAGATTAATATCTCTCTTTAAAACGAGAGCGCCGTTAAAGCCAAGCTCGTTACCCGTATAGCCGTTGAGAGCAAATTCACCGATAATGCTACCGTCCTGATTATATCTTGGATATTTGCTTGCCTCGTCTTTGTCTTTACCGTAATAAAGAGTTTTACCTTTCATATACTCTGCAGTTATGATGCTTGAATAAGCTTTTGTAGCGTCTGCGTCGTATTTGGACTTAAGCGCGCCGTTTGCAAGATAATACGAGCCGAATTCAATATGTCCGTTAAGGTTAGACACTGCAGTACCGTCGTAATAGTTATTCTTTGCAAGGTCGGTAAAATGCTGAATAGTACCCTCTGCATAGTTAAGATAAAGCTCAAAGTTAAAATCCTGCTTTTCACCGTTTACGCTTAAAGTAATAGTAACTTTTTGAATTTTGCTCTTGCCCTTAATTTCAGAACACGAAATAACGCCTAAAGAAATACAGAGCGCGCAACAAAGTGCGATTAACGCCTTGAATAATTTTTTCATTATGACCTCCGCCATAGTAATTTGCGAAAATTACTTTTATTTATATCATATTTATTATATTTATATAGCCGAAATAAGTCAACTTATTTT
>JAZNDO010000162.1:0-2449 GCA_045588105.1 Christensenellaceae bacterium
CTTGCAGTACCCGTAAGCATACCGTACATTGCCAAAAACTGCTCGTCCTCGTACTCCTTGAAAAGAACGTGCGATACGTATCTGACGTAGACGTAGGTGATTACCAAGCCTACCGCGCCGAGAATAAGGAGTATTCCCCAATATTGAGCGATAAGAGTTATATCTATTGCCGCAATGCCCGCAACAATCATAATATCAAAGCAGAAATTACTTATTCTGTTCATTAAGAAATTGTTTACGTACTGCTTTTTAAGAATTTTCTTTTTGGTAAGGAAGCTCATTGTCGCCTTCATAAGCGTTGCAACGAGTACGCCGATGAGGAAATTGAAGCCGTAAATAGTCGCGATTAAGCTCTCCGGCACAATTTTACCCAAAGCAAACATTATAAGACTGGTTATAAAGTAACCGACGAACAAGAGTATAATCTGAGCAGTAAACTTATCCATATCGCCGCTCATTGCAATTTCGTTTGGAGCTTCTACGCTTTCTAACGAAATGACTCTTTCGTCAACCTCTTTAGCCTTAAATCTGCCCTTTTTCTTCATTACGTTAAGATGTATAACACCGCCGATACTCGCGCATAAAAAGCCGAGAGCTGCAACGGTTAAACCGAAATTCCTACCGCCTACGAAGCCGTTGTTGGTCTGGAACATATTTCCGTAATTTAACGCCTGACCGCTACCCTGTCCGTATCCAAAGGGAAGCAAAATACCGGACGCAGCGAAAACTTTAGACGAAATTAACGCGGCAAGCAAGGTTATTACCAAGCCAAAGGTACCCTGCAGTAAATAAGTCGCAACGGTCGTTACGCCCGAATCGAAGACCTCCTGACCTCTTTTGCCCTTAATTTTCTTTTCGGAAATTTTAAGAGCGGAGGCTATAAAGCCGAGCGCTAACATATGATAGGTTAAAACCTCTAAAATACTCATACCGTTTCCACCAAAATAATCGGTGTTGAACAGACTTTCTTTAGTAATTAATTTATACGTAGTGGTAACTGCAAGAATCAATAAACCGCCTAAAACCGAGGTCGGAATAAGAGATTTACCAATTATTTTAAACGTTTTCTTTAAAATATTGGCAACCAACAAGCTAAGTAACAGTACTGCAAGGATATTTATAAATCCCCACGCCTCAAAGTCCCAAAAATTCATTATTTTCTCCTTCGCATATATTTTTGTATCTGTGGAATAAATGCACAAATTTCAGAGCATTCATCCTCTCGTTACCCTTGAACTGATATACTTTACCGTCAGAATAAACGTTCAATTTGTTTTTGCCCAAAACGGTTACAGCCTCAACAGAGTCAAAATCAAACACCAACTCTTCTCCGCTTAGCTTAACCTCTATTCTGTTTGGAAAAAGAAGAATCTGTGCGTTTTTGTCAAGAAGGTTCTTACGCTTATACAAAACAACCTCAAAGACCCTTGCCTCATCCTTATATAGCGGCTCGTCGGGCATTGAAATAAGGTCAAGACCGTTCATAAACGAGCTTTGTCCGTCGTACCATTCGGCAACGTTTTTGTACTTAAAGTCAAAGCCGACGCCCTCAAACTGCTTGTTTGGCAAATACCTGACTGCTTTTCCGCACTTTTTGCAGGTTAAGATATCCTTTTCGCTTTCAAAAACGGAAAGTCCGCAGTCGGGGCAATAGTATATTGCTCTTTCCAAATAGTTCGCAAGGTTTTTATGGGTAAATTCCTTATTGGGGGAAGATTCGTCTACGTAAAGCTCTTCTTTTATAATTTCATGCAGCTCCTCGTCAGACATTTTTAAATACTCTTCCGGCTCTAAAACGCGTTTGACGTAAGCGTGCATTCCACCCTTTCTGACGTCGTCAGCCCATCGCGGCTGAACGCCGTATCCGTCCTCAATTCTGAAAAACGCAATGGGAAGCTTTAACGCCTTTGCCATTTTGACAATAGACGGCTTGAAATAACAGGTTTTTCCGCTATAGGTTCTGTTACCCTCAGGCGCGATTGCTATCGTTCCGCCCTCTTTTGCCACCTTTAAGCAGCTCATAACCGCTCTTATATCGTTAGTCTGTTTTTTTATCGGTATAGGCGCAACGGCAAATCTTATAAATTTTGAAACCAATCCGTTAGAAAAAATATCCTCGCTTGCAACGTAATACACCGCGCCCGGTATCGCAAGGGCAATAAAAAATTGGTCAAAGCCTGTTTGGTGATTGTATAAAACCAAATATTTTTTCTTCTTGTCGGTTTTAAACCTTTCAACCTTGGCTCTATATTTAAGCTTTATAGCCGGATAAACGCAAAGCCACGCAATAGCTCTTACTACTTTATGCCTGAATTTTATCCACTTTTTTGCTTTTTTGTTCTTCGCCATAGTCTTCCTATAAATTAAATAATACGTAATATTATACCCTTATTTTAAAACTATTTTGTTGATTTGTAAACAACTTTTTAAATTTATAACAATCTTTTCA
>JAZNDO010000163.1:0-28893 GCA_045588105.1 Christensenellaceae bacterium
AACACACCCTTATCCATAGCCTCGGGGCGCTCGGTGCTTGTTCTTATAGATACCGCAGGGAATTTAAAAAACGCGCCTTCTTCGGGTATAGTACCGCTGTCGGAAACTACGCAAAATGCGTTTTGCTGTAGCTTGTTGTAATCGAAAAATCCGAGAGGCTTACTTTGAATAACGCGCTTATCAAACTTAAAGCCACGCTTTTCGATAAACTTTTGAGAGCGTGGATGACAGCTGTATAAAATAGGCATATCGTAGGTCTCTGCCATTGCGTTTACGGCGTTCATAAGCGAGAAGAAATTACTTTCAATATCAATGTTTTCCTCTCTGTGCGCGGAAAGAAGGATATATCCCCTTTCCTTCAAGCCAAGGCGCTCTAAAACGTCACTCTTTTCTATATTATCAAGATTGTCCTTTAAAACCTCCGCCATAGGCGAGCCTACGACGTAGGTATTTTCGGGTCTGACACCCGTATCTAAAATATAACGGCGAGCATGCTCACTGTAGCAAAGGTTTACGTCGCTCGTTACGTCTACTATTCTTCTTATAACCTCTTCGGGAAGATTCTCATCCTTACAGCGGTTGCCTGCCTCCATATGGAATACGGGGATTTTTAATCTCTTTGCCGAAATAACCGAAAGACAAGAGTTTGTATCACCTAAAACGATAATCGCGTCGGGTTTTACTTCTGCCATAATCTCGTAAGACTTAGAAATTACGTTACCCATAGTCTGACCGAGGTTCTCACCCACTACGCCAAGGTAATAATCGGGCTCGCGAAGACCTAACTCCTTAAAGAAAACCTCGTTTAAGGTATAGTCGTAGTTTTGACCCGTATGGACTAAAACGTGGTCGAAATATTTGTCGCACTTTTTAATTATTGCAGACATTTTTATAATCTCGGGACGTGTGCCGAGTATCGTCATAAGCTTAAGCTTTTTCATAATTTCTCCTTTATAATGGGTAATGCGGATAAAGGTCGGCGTGCTTTTTTACCCAATCAGCCATTTCGGAAACCATCGCTTCGTAATCGGGAATTAAATAGCCAAATTCAAATCTCGTTCTCTTTAAGGACTTGTCCGCATTTATTCCTTCTATTGGGCTTATAATAAGCTCGTCGTTTCTTAAATATTTGTTAAAAAGTCTTAATAAATCGTATTTGGAAATTGAGTGGTCGGGCACGGTATTATATAAGCCGTGCGCTCTTTCTCTTGCGGCAGCCTCCATAGTTTTTGCAAGCTGAAGAGTCGTTTGCCCCGTCCACATAGCCTTCGTATAGCCGTTTATTTCTCCGCTTTGCTTCATAAACCAGTTAAGAAGACCTATTCCGTTTACGTTTATATCGGGACCAACTATCGAATTCCTTAGCGTTATGTTTTTACCGTCATCCAACTCTCCGAGAGCCTTTGACCTATCGTAAAAGGTTGCGCCGTCAGGCAAATCGTCTTCGGTGTAAGAGCCCTTTGCTCCCGAAAACACACAGTCTGTGCTCATATGTATTACTTGAGTTTGAGTACCACTCGTTACGTCAGCTAAAAAGTGAGGAAAATATCCGTTTAAGAAGCTTGCGAGCGCCTTATTGTTTTCTGCAAACTGATTTAAGATACCGATACAGTTTATAACGCTGTCATAGCTACCGTCTTTTATAATTTTTGCTAAAGTGAGCGTATCTCTTGCATCGCCAACAACGCTATCTACAAGCTTAGATTTCTCCTGAGCAAAGCCAACCACCTCGTGCCCCTGCTCCTTTAAGTATAACGATATAGTATGTCCTGCCATACCGTTACAGCCGAGAACTAAAAATTTCATTTTAACCCTCCATTTTTGCAAGCTCTTCTTGTATATATTTTAAGGATAAGAGCTTTTCTTTAACCTCTTCGATGCTTAAAAGCTTTGTGTTGTTGCTGTTAAACTCGGTTAAAACGTCCCTGTCGGGATTTCCGCTTGTAAAATATTTATCGTAGTTAAGTCCTCTGTTATCTGCAGGCACTCTGTAAAACTCGCCAAGATCAAACGCATGAGCGCACTCCTCGTTAGTTAAAAGAGCCTCGTACATCTTTTCGCCGTGACGAATACCTATAACCTTGATATCCTCTTGCTTTCCTCCGAAAAGCTCGCAAACAGCCTTTGCCAAAACCTCTAAGGTACAAGCAGGAGCCTTTTGAACGAGGATATCACCGCTTACGCCGTTTTCAAAAGCGTATAAAACAAGGTCTACTGCCTCGTCTAAGGACATTATAAATCTCGTCATTTTAGGGTCGGTAATAGTAATAGGCGCGCCCGATTTGATTTGGTCTATCCAAAGAGGGATAACGGAGCCTCTTGAGCACATTACGTTTCCGTAACGGGTACAGCAAATCTTAGTCTTTTCGGGGGCAACCGTCCTTGATTTAGCAACGACTACCTTTTCCATCATAGCCTTACTCGTACCCATAGCGTTTACGGGGTACGCTGCCTTATCCGTAGAAAGACATACTACGTTTTTAACGCCTGCCTCTATTGCAGCGGTCAAAACGTTATCCGTACCTAAAACGTTGGTTTTTACTGCCTCGATAGGGAAAAACTCGCAAGACGGAACCTGCTTTAAGGCTGCTGCGTGGAAAATATAGTCTACGCCGTGCATAGCGTTTTTAACGCTTGCCAAATCTCTTACGTCGCCTATATAAAACTTTATTTTATCGGCAACGTCCGGCATTTTAACCTGAAACTCGTGACGCATATCGTCTTGCTTTTTTTCGTCGCGAGAGAATATTCTAATCTCGCCGATATCAGTCTTTAAAAATCTATTGAGCACAGCGTTACCGAACGAGCCGGTACCGCCTGTAATAAGTAAGGTCTTATCCTTGAAAAGTGTCATTACGCTTCTCCTTTTCCTTTGAAAATTTTATTTTTAAATTTATTTACCACACCGAAAACTGCTTTTCGGTCTTGTTTGTCCAGTATCGTTACAAGCGATAGCCCTAAGCATACTACGCAGGTTATTCCTCCGCTTAAAATTAAGGTGAGCCAACCGCTTGCGCTAAAAACAAGGCTTATCAGATAACAAATTGCCGTAGATATAGCTACCGTTAAAACGCTCCTTAAAAGAACCAAATAATATCCAAAAGCTCCGCCGCCTATAATCCTCGCGCAATAAGGTATTAAAAAAACCAAGCTGTGAAGAGTTAAAAACACCATATTCGTGCCGACTATTATCAGCATTTTCGCCGTATCGTCAGGAGCAATCTGAAGCAGACCGAACGTCGTTCCAAGCCCTGCTATAGCAAAGGCTATAGTTGCCAAGGAATTTGCCCTTACCTTATTTGCCGAAGAAATAATTGCCGAAAAAGGAGTCGTAACGAGCTGTATGGGATATAGAATAACGGCAACAGCCGCAATTATCCATAAAAGCTCACTGCTTTTCGCAGGTGTCCAAAGACCGAAAAATCTTTCGCCGTAAACCAACATAAATACGACGGGAATAGCCGTCATCATCGCCACAATTTTGCTGCTGTATATAAGAGTTTGCTTCATTCCTTTAAAATCGTTCTCGGCAAACAGCTTTGTTTGCTTGGGAGCAAATACTCCCGCTATCATAACGACTAAGCTCTGCACGTAAACGGGAACCTGCTTTGCTATGGACACCAAATCCATAGCTATCGCGGCTGCCGTTACCGTAAACGAAAGATTTACTATTAAAAGGTCTAACCCGGATATAAGCACGCTTCCGGCAGAGCTTAAGGTGTTCCACACACCGGAGGCTAAAAGCTCCTTTATTTTAGAAAACTCAAACCTTCTTACGTTAACCCTGATTTCAGGCATAAGTCTTCTGTGTATCTGATAGTTTCTGTAAAAATTATATATACTGCAGCATACCTGTACGAGACCGACGTACCAAAGCCTTGGAATTAACAGAGCAAAAACCGCAAGCGATAAAATACCCTTTAAAACAGAGGCCTCCGTCTTTCTCATAGCGACCATATCCAGCCTGTTTACTACGTATCCTGCGTTTGAAAAGGTATTGCCGACAAGGTCTATAAAGAAATGTGAAAATACAAGAATAAAAAGAGCGGTAACGTCTTGAACCAAATTAGCAGGCACGTTTATAATGCTTGGCAAAAACAATATTATAAACAGCGCAGGAATACTAAGCAAAAAGCACAATACTACGTTTGCAACTATTACCGAGGAATAATATTTAACAACGTCTTCCTTATCGCCTTTATAGTAAGCCACCGCAATAAATCTGCCTGCCATAGAGTTTACGGCAGTCGTTATAAGCGTTGCGTAGCTTATAAAGTTAGACGAAAGCCCTACGAATCCATAAGAGCCCTCGGGTAAATTTTCCGTTATAAAAGGGGTCAGAAAAAAGCTTATAGCCATATTTACGGCAAACGATATGACCTGGCTTATCATATTTATACTCGTTTGCTTACCCCCAAACTGAGACCTGCTATTTCCCATAATTCTCCTCTATGGGAAGCCTTGCCTTGTCCCAATTTATGTTTTCTTTAACGACTTTTGCAGGGCTGCCTGCAATCGCGCAACCGGGCATTAAAAAACTCTTCGTTACAACCGAATTAGCGCCTACAATGCAGTTCTCCGCCACCGTAGTGCCCTTTAATAGCGTAGTGCTATATCCTAACCACACGTGGTCCTTTATTATAATATCACCGGGCTTATTTATTCTCTTACCGCTTTCATTCAAAATAGAGTGGCGGTCGCTCGTAGTAAAATAAACGTTGGTAGAGAACATACAGGATTCGCCTATATGTATTTTACTACCCTCAAGACAGTACATCTCCGTCTTGCCGCAAATCAGCGTATCCTTTTTTATAATAATTTCGTTATTGTCCTCTTCTATGCAAATATATAAATTTTTTAAAATGCAACCCTCTTCTACGATAACCTTGTTATTATTTCCTAATATCAAGCAAGTAAAATCCATATTGCATTTTGGATTCTTTATAATAAGACTGTTGTTATTTCCTTTTACGTAGACGTTACCACGCTTTTGAATACCTTCTATTTTTACGGTATTTTGACCTTTTATTTTAAATTTGTTATACCTGAAAAGACGGCATATAATCATTAATATTTTAACTAAGAATTTGTTGTTTTTAATTTTTTGTTTCATATTTATATCAATGTTTTTTTACTTTTTTAATAACCCAACTAAGCAAATACACGTACGGCTTTATAGGGAAAGGCAAAACTGCTAACCTTACAAAAAAATTGCACTGAATTTTTCTGCTTGTTAAATGCCACCAAAGCCACTTGTAAGGATATAAACCCTCGCTTTTAAGCTTAGCTATCAATTCTTTAATCTCTTGCTTGCTGTCACAAAGCAAAACCGCGTCCCAAAGAACGCTTTGAACACACAGCCTCTTTCTTCTTTGAACTTCCTTTAATACGCTTTTAGGCAGCTCTTCCTTTTGACATCTTAAGTATTCTTCACCGTAAATTTTAGCAAGAGCCCATAAGTCCCTTTGATGACGGCGCTTTTTTTCTTCGTTGCCGGAATGCATCGCTGAGCCCTGTCTTTGACGGTAATAATAAACCTCCGACTTGGTTTCAAGCCCCACGTGCTTTCTGTAATTTATTTGAAAAGCCCAAAGATAATCCTCGCCGTATGCTAAATCCTTGTTATATATAATATTGTTATCTAAAAGATATTGCCTTCTGCAAACATATTGGCAACCGCCACCCTTTGAATTATATCCCTCTTGGTGGTTTATCTCTATTTGAGTTACCTTTTGCGGATTAAATTTACTTTCTTCTTCAACGTTGAAATAATCAAAGGTTATAAGGTCGGCGCTATTTTCTTCCATTGCGGAAATGAGCCTGCCTATTGAATTGGGAGCAATATAGTCGTCGGGGTCGATAAACCACGTGTACTTACCTTTTGCTTCTTCAAAGCCCCTATTTCTTGCAACGCAAACACCCGAATTGGGTTGAGATATAAGCCTTATATTTCTATATGATTTTATATACCCTTCTATAACCTCGACCGAATTATCGGGCGAGCCGTCGTTTACGCAAATTATTTCATACTCATCCTTTGGCAAATCCTGACAAAGAAGAGAATCTAAACAATCTGGTATAAACTTAGCTACGTTATATACCGGTAAAATTATACTTAATTTCATTTATTTATCCTTTTTTATTTTAAGCAAAAGAACTCTTCAATCTGCTTGTCCATACACTTAGGCACGTCGCCGCCAGACGCCCAAATCTTTGCCCACTCTACCGTTTTTTCGATAGCGGTCGTTAAATTCCAACGCGGAGCCCATCCGAATACAGCCTTTAATTTAGAACAATCAAGCTTTAAAAAGTTTGCCTCGTGCGGACCGCCGTCGTGCTTGTTTATCCATTTTAAGCCCTCGCCCCATTTTTCAACGAAAAGGTCAACGAGTCTGCCCGTTTGATAGCAGTCAACCTCGTCGGGACCTACGTTATAATAATCAGCGTACTTTATATCCCCGTATTGCTTTGAGGCAATCATTAAATATGCGTATAAGGGCTCTAAAACGTGCTGATAGGGCCTCGTTGAATAGGGGTTTCTTACGACTATATCCTTTTTCTCGATTGCCGAGCGAATACAGTCGGGCACTATTCTGTCGTTTGCAAAATCTCCGCCGCCTATAACGTTACCTGCTCTTGCGGTAGATATCGGCAAGGTTGCTTTTCCGTCCTTATCGGTAAAAAACGACCTTTGATAGCTATGTGTTACAAGCTCAGAGCAAGACTTTGAATTTGAATATGGGTCAAAGCCGTCAAGCTCCTCGTTTTCGCGATATCCCCACGCCCACTCTTTATTTAAATACACCTTGTCGGTAGTAACGTTCAAAAACGATTTTACGCAATTAGAATTTCTTACGCACTCCAAAATATTAACCGTACCCATTACGTTGGTTTCGTAGGTGTATTTGGGGTCTTTATAGCTATCTCTGACGATTGGCTGAGCCGCTAAATGTAAAACAATCTCCGGCTGAGCCTCGTCAAACGCCCTTTTGAGGCTGTCGTAATCGCGTATATCTCCTATTACCGACGTCATTTTTCTTTCTACGTCGGCTATCCCGAACAAGCTGGGCGTAGTTGGCGAAGGCAGAGAATATCCCGTTACTACAGCACCTGCGTTCGTTAAAATTCTGCAAAGCCACGAGCCCTTAAACCCCGTGTGTCCGGTTACAAAAACCCTTTTACCTTTATAAAAACTCAAATCGAAAGACATGTTAATCCTCCCAGGTTTTCCAAGGCGCGTTACCCTTATTCCACAATTTTTCCAACTGCTCTTTTTCTCTTAAGGTGTCCATACATTGCCAAAAGCCCTTGTGCGTACGGCTCATAAGCTGACCGTCTGCAACCAAGCGTACCATAGGCTCCTTTTCAAAGGATATGTGGTCACCGTCAATATAGTCGAAAATAGCCGGCTCCATAACCATAAAGCCTATATTTATAAGGTCGCCGTCTAAGTCGCTCTTTTCTCTGAACGCCTTTACGCTTCCGTCCTTGTCTAAATCTAAAACGCCCTTGTTTTGACCAAAGTTATATACGGAAATCGTACCGATTTTTCCGTGTGATTTATGGAAATCAAGCAATGCGTTTACGTCAATATCGCCGACGGCGTCGCCGTAGGTAAGCATAAACGGCTCGTTGCTGATATAGTCCTTTACCCTCTTAATTCTACCGCCGGTCATAGTATTAAGCCCTGTATCTACGATAGTTACCTTCCACGGCTCGGTACGCTTATTGTGTATAACCATTGAGTTTTCCGCAGTAAAATCAAAGGTAACGTCACTCGTATGCAGGAAGTAGTCTGCAAACCACTCCTTTATAACGTGTTGCTTATATCCTGCGCAAATTATAAACTCGTTAAAGCCCTGCGCAGAATAACCCTTCATTATATGCCAAAGAATTGGCTTTTCGCCTATTTCTATCATTGGCTTTGGCTTTAAGTGTGATTCCTCTGAAATTCTCGTTCCAAATCCGCCTGCTAAAATTACTACCTTCATACCTTTCTCCCTTTTGTAATTATACAATTATATATAATGAAACGTTTTTAAATTTTTTCTTTGAAGTACTAAAAACTGACATTTAAGCGCTATCCCTTTAATTTTAAGGCAAGCCTTCTAAGAAACGACAGCTTTTTGTTTTTGCTCAATTTGTACCTTTTATTATCCTCTTTAAGCATTGCCTTAAGCTCTTCACCCAGCGCTTTTCGCTTAATTGCAGAGGCATACCATTTGCCGAGCATCGCTTGAGCAAGCTTTTGTGAATATGGGGTATACCCTTCGCAAATCTTGGCAACTTCTCTATACGCTAAAACGTGAGATATTACCATATCTTTAATATCCTTTTCCTTCTTGCCCATAACGCTGTCGTCATGGCGGCAATAATAATATCTTCTCTTGTCGCTGCGCGATATTCTTTTTGCTTTAAGAAAAACCTCGGATATGAATATTGCATCCTCGCACCTAAGCCCCTCTACAAACCTAAGTCCTCCAACAACTTCTCTTTTAAACAGTTTATTCCAAAGCAAAAAGTTAAACAAATCAACGTTACCGTCACCGTAGCAATGACCGAAAGCCTCCTCGCCGGTATAAACGTCTACCGGGTATACGGTTTCGCCGATTTTTTTAACGTCCTCTTCTATCTCGCCGTTTACGACGTGATAAAAGCTGCATTGCGAAATATCCGCATCGTTTTTTTCTAAATCCTTAACGAGAGTTCTTAAGTATTTTTCGGTAACGTAATCGTCGCTGTCTATAAAAGCAATGTAATCACCGGTTGCCGCTTCAAGCCCTAAATTTCTTGCAGCCGAGGCTCCGCCGTTTTTCTCGCGATGTATAACCTTAATTCTATCGTCTTTTTTTGCGTACTCGTCGCAAATTACGCCGCTTTTATCAGGTGAGCAATCGTCAATGAGTATCGCCTCCCATTCGGTATAAATTTGATTTAAAATACTGTCTAAGCATCTTGCAAGATACATTTCTACCTTATATACCGGAATTATAATACTTACCTTCTTCATACTTAACCTCCAAAAAGCGATAATCCTGTATACGACCTTGCGTATATCATATATGCCAAAAATACTGCGCAAGTCAATCCGTAAGCCCACCAGTAGTTTTTATCGTCGTCGAATTTAGAAACTACGTTTGCTAAGGCAAACATACCGTAAACGCTAAAATACATGCTCATACGGAATATATTGTCTATTCTGATTGCAAAGATTTGGAATACAAGCCCTAAAACGACCATATTAAGCAGGGCTACACCCTCTTTATCCTCTAAGCAATACTCTCTTTGTAACACCAAACAAATAACTGCAATGCCGAGCTGAACCACGTAACCGAAAATCGAAAGGCCGGTGCTTGTTTCGGCATATTTTTGTATATCGTCGTTCCACGCTAAGGCTTCAACAAGCCTATTTATTGCCGTTGGAAATACGAACGCAAGCGTTACCGATGCTACGATAAGCACTATTTGTATAAGCCCGAATTTTCTATTGATTACAAAATATACCAATAGGAATATCAAGCACGAGGAGTGGAATAAATAGCCCAATAGAACGAATACTAAAAACTGTATTGGCTTTCTGTCGTACGCCTTTACAAAGGCAAAAAAACAAAAGCCCATTGCCATCGTTTGTCTTATACCGGTCATTGTAAAGAACACGTATGACATACAAATAAGACCGAGAGTCGTTAAAAACGGAACTTGACTGAATCTCTTTAACACGTAAATAAATCCGGTGTAGTAAACAACTGAAATTACTGCGAGCCAACCTCTGAACGGCAGACCTAAGCTTCCTAAGGTGGAGGATATAAAGTGATATATAGGGTCCTTGCCGTTTATTTTAAAGATGGTGTAATACCTCAATTTTAACGACATTTCGGAATACGTTTCATAAAGCTCTTTATACACCTTTGTATCCGTATAAAAGCCAATAGAACGGAAAGCGGTAACGAAAACGAGCACCGCCCAAACTATCCACAAATATATTTTATCTTTTTTCTCGCTATGGGCAAACACCTGTGAAAACCCGAATAAAATAGCGATTACGCCTAAAATAATTGCCATAAGTTATTTTTCTATCAGTTCCTTATATACTTCAGTAAATTCATTTAAGGTTGTTTCTTTATTCATCGTTCTTACGATAAATTGCCTGCATTTATCCGTATACGAGCCTTTACCGTCTTTTTCTATTTTCTTTAAATTCTCTAAAACTCCGTCAACGTCACGTGGCTCCACGACGTAGCCACAGCCCTCGCCTATAAGCTCGGGGTTTGCCGTTGAATTAAATACTATTGCAGGCGTACCTGAGGACAAAGCCTCTGCGGTAACCTTGCCAAAGGTCTCCTCTACCGACATTTGAACGAACACGTCTGCCATAGAATAATATTTTGCTAAGTCTTCTACGCTTTCTGTATGCCCTACGTGCATGATGTTTTGCGGAAGCTCGGTATTTTGAGGAAGCCCACCCACGAAAACTATTCTATAATTTGCGGGCATCTTGTCAGCCAACTCTTTAAAAAGCGAAAGCCCCTTGCTCTCGTCAAGACAGGTCGCCACGCCAAGTATTACGAATTTATCTTCAAGACCAAGCTTTTGTCTTAAATCGGACTCTACAGGCTTAAATACGTCAACGTCGATTGAATTGTAAATTCTCTTTATAACCGTAGCTTTACCCATAATAGACTTCTTCGCCTCGCCAAGAAGCCAATCTGAAACGGCAACCACTCCAAACCTATCTAAGGATTCGTATACAGCCTTTTTATCGGCGTACATTTTTTTAGTTCTGTCAAAAAACCAAGTTGGGTTACAGCTTTGAAGCTGTGGACATTTATCGCATCCCGTTTGCCATTTATAGCATTTTGCGGAAGTGAAATGCGAGCATTTACCGGTGAAAAGCCAGCAGTCGTCTAAAACGAATACGACGGGTATTTTTCTTTTAGCAACCTCTTTAAAAAAGTAATTAAAGTGAATAAAATTACCGTGAAGTACCTGAACGTGAATAACGTCGGGCTTTTTTTCGTCAACGAGCTTTAAAAGTTTTTTGGTAGCCCCTTTTGAAAAGTATGCTTGCTTACCTGTTAAACGCGACAAAAAAGCGTGTGTTTTATGGTCAAAATCATTACCTATACGGCTAAATCCGATATCGTCGCAATGCGCTTGAGGTGAACAAACGAAAACCTCGTTACCCTCTTCCCTCAGCTTTTCGGCAAGCTCCTTCATTGACCTTCCGCTGCTGCGGCTGCCGTATATGGCGTTTATCATTAAAACTTTCATTATTTCTTCTCTGTAAGCTCTTCAAGCTCTCTTTTTAAATTTGCCTGAATATCCTTTCTGTTATGTAGCTTAACTCCGCACTCCCAGCCCTTTTTAGCGTATTCGTCTAAAAACGCGTCGTCTGCAATAATTCTCTTTAAGGTCTCTTCAAGCTTATTTTTGTCGCTGACGACTATTCCTGCGTCGTGACGGATAAGGTGGTCTATAGAGCCGCACCTTTTATCGCCAAGCGCAAGCTGAGGACGGCATGCAACCATTTGACCTACTATTTTAGTAGAGAACGATTCTCTTACCGCAAGCCACTCCTTAAGCCTGAATGACTCTACGTGCACGAGCACGTCGCACTCACGTTGTATTCTCTCTATTTCGGTGTAAGGCACTCTGCCCCTAAAGGTAATCGCCTTGCACCTTTCGTATTTTTTGAGTATTGATTTTTTAAGCTGAGTTGCAGAATAAATATCAAGGGTTGCGCCGCCGCCGATTTTATCAATCGCCCTGCCGATTCTAAGCAATTCTTCCCAACGGTGATTACCGAGATTGCCCGTAAACACGAGCTTTCTCTCTTTGTTATACTCTGTTTTATAGGTAGGCTCGCCGTCGAAAACGTTTCCGTTTGCCATTATAATGCACTTTTTCTTGAAATATTTTTCAGCGCACTCCTTGCCGACCTCTGAAACCACGTAAAGGTAGTCGCAAAGATTTATCGTCCTTTTAACCTTTCCTCTTTGAGTAAGTCTATCAAACCAGAAAAACGGATTTAAAGAAAACTGTCTTAAGGAATAGTTGTCGTCACCGTAGTAACCGACCATTTTAGTAGGTTTTACCTTATAAACGAATTGGTCAACGGCGTTCATATAAGACTGCTTAAAAATAGGGGTAAACATAACGTCTGCGTCGAACTCTTTAACGACGTTTGCAAGGCGTTCGTTCTTCCATCTGCCTATCCACCAGATAAAACGTCTTCCCCAACCGAAAATTCTGAGGTGGGTCTTTCTTGCGACGTTCATCCACTTGGTTTCGGTTTTGCCCATCTCGTCCTTTTCGTCAACGTTTTCGGGCTCGATAATCTTACCTACCGGGTTTTTCCTGTTTTTAAGGTTTGCAACGATTTGCCCCATCGAAATTTGAAAATACTTAATGTTGGTCATCTCCGTTTTGGGATTGCCGCCCATACAGTAAATATTTAAAATTTCTAAATTTTCTATCCCCCCGAAAAGGTCTGTAAAAACCTTTCCGAAGCTGTTGTTTTTGTTCCATGGATAGTCTGAAATGATAAGTAGTTTCATTTATCTTCCTCTATGATTTAAATAAAAGCCTAAAACTCTTGCCATACCGCCGTAGCCTAAAAGCTTATACACCTTTAACGCCTTGCTTACCTTTGGATGACTATGATACTGCCTGATGTACTTCTTGCAAAATTCCTTTAAAGTCCGTCTTGCCTGCTTTTTTTGAGCCCTGTCCATCTCAACGCTCCTTCTGAACGTCAATGCGGACGCTATCATGGCCTGATAGGTCACGTAATTCATCATTGCCTGATGCACGGGGTTTTCCTTATCGCAAAGTATACTCGGCGCACTGCTGATAATTTCGCAAAGGTCTTGTATGCTTTTAAATCTCATAGTTCTGGTAACCGAGCCCTCTCTGTCCTTTCTGTAGACGTAAACAGACTCTGCAACCGCGTCTACCCTTGGGCTATAGCTGAACATTCTTAAGCACCAATCTATATCCTCAATGACCTTGCTCTCGTCAAAATAGCCTTGACTCTTTTCAATAAAAGCACGAGAAATACACATTCCCCAAGCCGAGGGGTTAAGCCTGTCGTGATTTATTAAAAACTCTATTTTTTTATGATTTTCAAGCCCGTCAAAGCCTGTAAAATCTATAACGTTAGGTACCATTTCCCTTCCCGTAGAGTCAAAATAAAACTTATAATACAGCTCTAAAATATCGGGATTCGTCTTTTCAATTCTCTCGTTTATTTTTGCAAGAACAGAATCGTCTGCCCACCAGTCGTCAGAGTCTAAAAAGCAAAGATAATCGCCATTTGCCGACTTCATTCCTAAATTTCTGCCGGATGCTGCCGTACCGTGCTTTTTATGTATAGCTCTTACCCTGCCGTCCCTTTGCGCGTATTCCTCGCAAATCTGCGGACAGTTATCGGGAGACTCGTTGTCAACCAATATAAGCTCAAAGTCCGTAAAGCTTTGTGCCAAAATACTGTCTACGCACTGCCTTAAGTATTTTTCAGTTCTATAAACGGGTACGATTATACTAAACTTCATTTATTTCTCCAAAACACATTTAAATTCTTCCATCGTTGACTTTATGGTATAGCTTTGAGCATATTCACAAGCCTTTTCGGTTATCCCGTCATATAAGCTCTTATCCTCGTAAAGGCTTACGATATTTTGCATAAATCTTTCTAAATCGTTTGTCATAAAGCCGGTTTCGCCGTCTTTAACAAGCTCTCTGTGACCTCTGTTTACACTGACTACCACAGGCTTCTTTGTAAGCATTGCCTCTACTATATTAAACGGCAGACCCTCTCTTTTGCTAACAGAAAGGCTTACGTCACTTGCTCTTAGATATCTTTCTATCTTGGGCTGATATCCAATGAGCGTTACCTCGTTTTCCAAACCAAGCTCTTTAATCTGAGCCTCTAATTCCTCCTTCGTCTTGCCGTTGCCTGCAAGCAAAAGCTTAAAGTCAGGAATTCTTTCCTTAAGCGCAGGCACTAAAGAAACAAGTGTCTTTTGATTTTTATTTTGATTAAGCTCGCCAACGCAAAGGCAAACGAAATCTTCTTTTTTAAGACCTAATTCTTCTCTTAAAGCGAGCTTTTCGCTCTCTGTTACAAAGTGGTGTCTTTCGCCGTCTACGCCCGCGCCGTGCATGCGAACGACGTTGGTTTTAAATTTAGCTTTAGCAAGCCTGTAATCCTCATCCGTAATGGTTATAACGGTATCGCACCTTTTAGCGAAAAACCTTTCGATAGGATAAAAGACCATCCAGCTCTTTTTCGACGCGCCCTTATAAAAATGGAAGCCGTGAGCCATATAAACGACCTTAGTTCCTTTTTTTCTCGTCTTTTTCGCCGCCCATCTGGTTACTATACCGCCCATTGGCGTATTACAAATAATAATGTCGTAATACTCTTCGTTAAAAAGTTGTTTAAGCTGCTTTAAAGCCTTTAAGTTTTGCTTGCTCTTTGGAGAACGGCTAAACGGCACGTTTATAAATCTGTCTGCAAATTTAAGCTCAAGGCCGTTCTTTTCTGCTAAATTATCTCTCGCAGCAACGTGCACCTCATAGCCCTTTTCTTTGAGCATTTTAAGATAAGGCAAGTGAAATTGACAAATATGACTAAGCACCGTCGCGGTATATAAAACTCTCATTTCAGCCCCTTTAAATTTTCTAAAATAACCTTCGTTAATCTCTTTTCGTTATTTTCCCCGACAAAGCTGTTGTGCGGAGTTACGATAACGTTTTCCAAATTCCAAAGCTCACTCGTTTTTTCTAACGGCTCGCTTTCAAACACGTCAAGCACAGCTCCGAAAAGCCTCTGCTTTAACGCCTTTATAAGCTCGTTTTCGTCAACAATTTGTCCTCTTGCAATATTGACTAAAACGCTGCCCTCTTTCATTACGGCAAATCTGTCTCTACCAAAAAGCCCCTTCGTTTGACTTGTAAGCGGCAAGGTCAAAACTACTACGTCCGCAACAGATAAAACCTCGTCTATTTTTTCAATAGGGTAAACTTTGCCAAAGGTTTCGTCTTCTCTCTCGTTAAGGTCAACGCCGAGCATATTCGCGCCGAAGGCCTTAAACCTTTTAGCGCACTCGAGTCCCACGTTGCCACAGCCTATAATCGCAACGGTTTTACCAAAAAGCTCGGGTATTTGCCTATGCTTTTCCCACTTTTTTTCTTGGCGGTTTGCCTCAAAAAATCTCGCTCTTTTGTAAAGACTCAAAACTCCCCAAAGAGCGTATTCCGCCATAGGAATTGAATAAACTCCCCTTGCGTTAAAAATCTTTATTTCCCTTGATACCACCTTATCCATTGGCACACGGTCAAAGCCTGCGCTGGTAAGCTGAATATATTTAAGCGAGGTAAACTCTTCTATATCGTGAAAAAGAAAAAGTCCGTTGCAAATTACTCCTTCTATTTCGCGAGGAGAGCAAGGCAAGGCCTCGCTTTCGTTTTGCATAAAAACAGCCTCGTGCCCAAGCGAATTAAGATTATTAAGTTGCTCTTTAGCGCTCTTCCACGCGCCCGTCACGAGTAATTTCATTAAGCCTGTTCCTCTTTTTTTGTAAGTTTATTTTTAAAAATTCCTGTTATTTTATCCCCACACCAATAAATTAATTTACAAACCAAATGCAAAGCCGTTGCGGCAACAAGGATAATTGCCGTTATAACAAACCAATTTATCGGAAATTTTAAAGCTCCCCTCAGCGAGTCTATTATAACCTGCTGCACCACATATATCTCAAGCGTGATTTCAGACAGATAAACTGCCGTTTTCTTTATCCATCCGGGCAGGTTTTCAAGCCTTTCGTCCATTGACGAAAACGTA
This sequence comes from Christensenellaceae bacterium, assembly GCA_045588105.1. Lineage (GTDB taxonomy): Bacteria > Bacillota > Clostridia > Christensenellales > Borkfalkiaceae > UBA10281. The sequence continues at coordinate 15,848 of JAZNDO010000163.1, forward strand.
GCGAATATTAAATACACCAGCGCCAAAAGCACGTATTGATTGATTATTTGAACCGGGGCAAGCCAAGACAGCTTACTGAAGGCAAGCTTGCATGCAAAATATACGACGGTAAGTCCCACCGTAAAAATAGGCAGCTTTAAAGTGTATTTGTTTAAAAACTTATCCTGGTTATACCTGAAATATCCCCCGAGAAGCATGCTTTCAAAGAATAAAAATCTTATGAAATGCCCGTCTATATTATCCACGTTATAATGGCTTTTGTCGATAAAAAACAGATAGACGGCAAGCTGAATTATTCCTACCGCTCCCATAATCAAAGGAATCTTTTTTCTGAGCGCCTCGAATCTGCTCACAAAATAAAACGGAATATACAGCACCATAATTGACGCGACAAAATGATAAAAGGTTGGGTATACGTACCACCAAACGACTTCCTCAAGCCCTTCTATATGCTGTTTTCTTAAGACAAACAAATCGTGCTTTAAGACGTAAAAATAAAAAACCGTTATTATGATAACCGCCGGGTAAATACGCCATATCCTTTTGCCAAACCACCTTGGAAAAGACTTATTATTGTTTAACAGACAATACCCCGAAACGGCGAAAAATATTACGTCACCCAAAAGCCCACCGTTAGCAATTATATCCGTTGGATATATGCCCGTATAGTGGGAATTTGTTATAAGACACGCCGCCAACGCCCTTAAAACAACAATAAAAAATATCATTTTAACCCCTTAACGACTCAACTATCTGACCGACTAATCCGACGACGTCTTGTCTGTTTTGCTCAAAGTTGATATTTCCAAGCTCACAGCTCTTTTCAAAATCCCTTATCTTTTTAAGCTCTTTATCAAAAATTTCTTCAACCTCTTTTAAGCTCGACAGCTTGTCCACGTTGCAAAAGCTACGCGAAAGTATTGCGCTCGTAGAACCAAGCCTATAATGCTCGGCAATAACCTTTTCGCTGTGTAAAAGCCCTTTGCCGAGAGATGCGATACCGCCAAATCCGTAGGGTATACCCTTTGCTTTAAACTTATTGCAAAGAGCCTCTACCGTACCGTCTGCCAAAAGCTCGAACATAAACCTCATTCCGTAACCAAGGCTTAAGTCGTTAAGCCCTACGAAAATCTCGTCTATGCCCTCGATTTCCAAAATTTCATCTATACCGCTGACAGCCTCGGGCGTTTCCACCAAGGGGAAGGTCTTTGCTCTACCCCCAACTAAGTCAACGAACGCTCTTACCTCTTCTGCCGTTTTGAAATACGGAAGCATTATAATATCTGCGCCTGCCTCAATAATAGCGTCGATTTCCTCCTTTGAAGAAACGTATCTGTCCGTCGCCTCGTGTATAGGGTTACAACGCACCAAAAGCTCGGCGTTTTTTACAACTGACTTTATCGCCCTTACGTCTTCTGCGGTATGACGGTTTTGAACGGTATCCTTACCGCCCTGACGGATATCTTTACCTATGTATTCCATATCAACGAATATTCTTTCTACGCCGGCTTCTTCTACAATTTTTGCAATATCCGTTTTATTCGTTATATACATCAGCTTAATCATAATCGGCTTCCTAAACTTTTTTTGCAAAATTTTAACAGACCGAACTCTGTAAGGCTTCTTGCTCTCCCCTGTTTTTGTTTGCCTCTCTCAGGCTTAAACGTCTTTTTCTTCGGCTTCCGTAACCGCAACCTCTGCAAGCTTACCGCAAGCTTCAGTATCGTTGGAATTGACTTCGGGATTTTCGCAGACAGCAACCTCTGCAATCTCGCTACCCGCAACGGTATTTTCTTCTTTGACCTCGCAAACCTCTTGCACAGCCGTCTCCGCTACCTGCTCGGGAGCTTTTACAACCGTTGCTTTTGTGTTTGCGTTGTCGGCGTTTGAAAAGACCTTGCCAATCGTCTTAAAAATAATTTTTATATCAAGCCAAAGCGAAAGATTATCAACGTACCAAACGTTAAGCTCAATTCTTCTGTTCCACTCAACGCCCTTTCTTCCGTTTACCTGCGCCCAGCCGGTAATGCCCGGACGAACCTCAAACATCCTCTTTTGCTCATCGGTATATTCTTCCCACTTCCAAGGATGATAGGTAAGAGGGGGACGGGGGCCTATAAAGCTCATATCTCCCTTTAAAAGGTTGAAAAACTGTGGAATTTCGTCAAGGCTCGTCGCGCGCAGTATTTTACCGATTCTGGTAACTCTTGCGTCGCCCTTACCCGAATACACTCCGCTGCCTTTCTTTTCAGCGCCCACGCACATAGAACGGAATTTGTAAATATTAAACACCTTGCCGTTTCTACCTATACGCTGCTGCTTGAATATAATCGGACCCTTAGAGTCGATTTTAATAAGAATTGCAATTATAATCATCGGCAGTAACGCAACGGTTATACCGATGAGTGAAAGCACTATGTCAAAAAATCGCTTAAAAAAATGTCTATACATAACTCACCTCACGCGCACGCACTGCTATACGCGCGCAAAATACTGAGGTATCGCAGATACCATTGTATATTATATAATTATTACTATGATATTGTCAAGTGAAAAGCTGAAAAAGATACTCATTCCAACTTTTTCGACAATATTCGTTGAATTAAAGCAACAAAGGTAAATTTCCGAGGTATAATAAAATAGCGCGCCATTTTGAAAAAATTTTTTAAAAGAGGGGTAAAAACTGTTGACAATCACATTTTAATTTGGTATTATATGCGAGCAATATCGGTTAAGGCAAGTCCGTTTGCCACGATTTAATTAAAAAATGCGGTCATGGCGGAATTGGCAGACGCATAAGACTAAGGATCTTATGAGTAATTTCTCGTGCAGGTTCAAGTCCTGTTGACCGCACCAACAAAAAACCCAAGGTTTTGAGCCTTGGGTTTTTTGTTGGTTTAGGCCAAACAGGGACAAAATTTGTCAGCAAATTTTGAACCGTATGGCACCGCCATACCACACCGAGGGTGCCCTTGGGATTTTGAGTGCAATCTAAGGTTTCTCGCATGTAAAAACAAGATTTTATTCCCTACTTTAGATATAGCCAAAGGGTTTCGGTGGCTTGACCGCACCAAAAAAACGACAAGTTTCGTCAGAAATTTGTCGTTTTTTTATTCAAGCCGTAGGCTTGGTATGGAATCACGCGTTAGCGTGTATGGTATCGCCGTAGGCGTATGGCATCACCAAAGGCGCATTTTTCTGCGGCTTGATTCCATACGATTGCTTTGCAATCAATTCCATACCGCAACAAGTTGCGGATTCCATGCACGGCTCCGCCGTGATTGAGTACGCGCGGGTTCAAATCCATCGATAAAAAGGTAAAAGATCTTTTTTATCGCCCCTTCACAACAAAAAGCCTTGGGTTTTTTGTTGGTTTACCTCACTTAAAGCAGGGCTTGAACGGGTAGGAAGTCGCAAGCTGACGAGTGCCCTTATTTTTGAAAAAAGATTGAACTCCTTTAAATAAAAAAAGCACAAAAAGTCTGTTTTTTTTGAAAATTTCTGCATTTTTGAGTAAATTTTCTGATTTCAATAACGTAAACACAAATTTTATCAGTAAATTTTATTTGGTTTAAAACGGAAAAAGCTCTTGCTTTTAAAAAATTTATATGCTAAAATTATGACAGTAACTGTCAAGGATTATTTACAAATGAAGTACGAAATAATGATAAAAATTCTCTTCCTTTTGCTATCAAAGGGTAAGGTCTCGGCAAAATATATCGCTCAACGCTTTGACATATCCACGCGCACGGTTATGCGCTATCTGGACACGATGTCTCTCGCTAACGTTCCTATAATCGCAGACACCGGCAGAAACGGCGGATTTTATATCGCAGACACGTATAAATTGCCTGCAAATTTTCTTACCGAAAAGGAGTTTACCGCCGTTGTAAACACACTTACGAGCTACAACCAAAGCGTTGGCAATCGCTCGATTGACAGCGCTATAGACAAGCTTTTGAGCATAAAGCCCATTGATAAGCGCACCGTTGACGTAAAGAGCGGAAACCTTATAATAGACGGCTCGTCCTGGAACGGAAACGACAATACGAAAAACGTAATTTCACTTATTTCGGACGCCATCGAGGACTGCAAAAAGACTATGATTGGCTACGTCGACAGAAACGGAGACGAAACGATAAGAATAATAGAACCTCACGTAATAATTTTAAAGCAAGGGCTTTGGTACGTTTACGGCTACTGTAATCTCAGAAAGGCGTTCAGAATGTTTAAAGCCTCAAGAATCACCTTTGCAAACCTCAAGGATGAGCAGTTTGAAAAGCGCAAGGTCGAAATAAACTCCTTATCAAACGGAAAATGGTTTGAAAATTTACCGTCCGAGCAAATAACCTTAGGCGTTTCAAGGACTGCAAAATCAGAGGTTGAGGAGTGGCTTGGTGTTTCAAGCGTGTTTAAGCTTGACGGAAAAACGGTAGCTCAAGCGACTCTCCCTTTGGGCGATTGGCTCGTTTCCAAAATTCTAAGCTTCGGCGGAAGAGTAACGGTAATATCCCCCGAAAAGCTGAAAAAAGACGTTCTGCTAATGGCACAAAACGTCGTAAATTTATACAAATAACCCCCTATAAGTCGATTAATAAATAAAAACCCACTTAAACAGGCAAAAGCTCGCCCTGCTTTAGTGGGTTTTATTTTTAGTAATTATTCTTTATTTTTAAAGCCTACTTGTTAAACATAACCTTCTCGCTTGAGAAAAGCTTTGCCAATGCGAATATTCCCAAAGCTATAAAAAGCGCGTTGGACGCAACCGTAATAAGCAGGCATAAAGGATTAAGCTCAAAAGCGAAAACCGCGCTCATACAACGCACGGAGTTGTAAACGGGTATGAGATACGGCGTAAAGCCCTCTGCCACCGTTCCAAGCATACTGCTGATTCCAATTACCATAATCAGAACCATAACCGGCATAGCGTATGCAGCCGCCTCCTTAACGCTCTTTGCAAAGGCAGAAACAAGCGAAAGCACAACGGTAAATAAAAGCACTGTAATTATTATAATTGCAAATATCGCTATATACTCGTTAAAGCCGTAGCCCAGCTTAAAGCTTAACTCCTCGCTACCGCCCATCAGCTTAGGAAGAGAAAGTATAACGCTTATAAACGAAACGGTCGCCGACGCAAGCGCAGTTATAGACAGCGAGATTACCTTGCCGAGTGCAATATGGCTTCTCTTGGTCGGCGTTATCAAAAGGGTTGCAATCGTTCCTCTTTCCTTTTCGCCTGCAATAGATTCCGTCGCTACAGCCATACATCCCGAGAACAAAAACGTCAGCAATAAGAACGGCAATAGCATATTTATCATCATTGCAGACGTATCCTCTGCCGTTGCCAAATCTGTTGGAATTACGCTGTAAATGGGAGTTGCCGACATTGACGAGAGCAGGGGGATAAATTCGGAATATATAGCCGTTGACTCGGGCGAGGTCGAATTATATAACACCTCGTAGCTGTCGAGGGCGTTATTTCCACCCTTTTCGTAAATGACAGTCAAATCAATTTCGCCGTTTTCCATTTTTGCCTTAGACTCTTCCGTATCCTTTATCACGACCTTTTCAAAGGCAAGCTGACTGTTTTGCGTCATATAGTCAAATACGGCGTCAGTATACGTTTCGCTCTCCACGTTTACGGCAATTCTATAAACGTGCGCCTCGTCGGCGGAAAAAGCTCCGCCCATAACATTGCCCATAAGCGAATAAACGAGGTAGAGAATAATACCCGGCAAAAAAAGCGAAAGAAGCATTCTTCTATCCGTAAAGAATCTCTTTAATTCCTTTTTTATAATAATGAATATACTACGCATCTTCTCCCACCTCCGCTTTATAAAGGTCAAAGAACACGTCCTCTAAGCTTCTTCCGTTGCAAAGGTCTTTAAGTGTATCTGAAAGGACCATTTTGCCGTTTATAATAACACCTACTCTATCGCAAAGCTTTTCTACTAAAGAGAAAATATGCGTAGAAATGATTATAGTCTTACCCTCGTTTTTAAGGTCTATCAAAAAGTCGGTAACCGTTTTTGCAGTTATTACGTCAAGTCCGTTGGTAGGCTCGTCAAAAATTATAAAATCGGGGTCGTGCACGATAGAAACAACGAGAGAAACCTTTTGTTTCATACCCGTAGAAAGGTCGGCAACCTTTACCTCGGCAAACTTATCTATGCCGAATTTTTGAAAAAGCCTTTGCTTTCTCTCTTCGCGAACTTGCCTATCTACACAGTGAAGTTCGGAAAAATAATCGAATAAATAGTTTGGAGTGAAAAAGTCCTCAAGCTTTAATTCGCTCGTTAAAAAGCCTATTCTCCGTCTTACCTCATCAGGTCTTTCCTTAACGCTCACACCGTCTATAAAAGCGTCGCCCGCGTCCGCTTTAATAAGGGTTGATATAATTCTCAAAGTGGTCGTTTTGCCCGCCCCGTTAGGACCTAAAAGCCCGTAAATTTCGCCTTTTTTCGCAGTGAACGAAAGCCCGTCGACTGCAACCTTAATTTTTAATGTCGTTTTGTCAATCTTTTGCTGTTTTCTAGACAGCTTAAAAGTCTTAACTAAATCTTTTACAACTAAAACGTCTTGCATTGGTTCTCCTTATTATATAAATACGCTAATATTTACGTATAACTTGCCTTTTTTAGATAGTCCACCCTCATTTTCAAAAAGTAGCTTACCAAAGCCTCTTGCCGTAACGACGTCGCCCTCTTTTAAGGGTTTTGCTCTATTTTCGCAAAGCTTACCGTTTATAGCAACGTAGCCCTTGTCAAAAAGCGAGGCGGAATCTTCTCTCGATAAGGAATAAGCCTTGCAAAGCACGGCGTCTACCCTGTTAGATGAAACCGAAAACTCAATCTCTTTTTTCTTTGGAGCAAGCTCGCTCGGCACACTGTCAACCTCTTTGACGGTCACCTTATTTCTGCCAACGCTTTGAAGCTCCGCGAGTATTAATTGTGCAACGGCGCTATCTGCTATAACGTAACAAAGATTGCCGTTTACGAATATATCGCCTATCTTTTGCCTTTCAATGCCTAAATTGAGCACAGCGCCCAAAACGTCTCTGTGCGTAATAGGCGTTGCAAACTTTCCACCACTAAGCGAAATCTTTAAAACGGTTATAGGAAAGGGCTCTTCATAGCCTAATTCTTCTACGCTACCAAATCTAATCATCTGCCTTTCGGCAAAATCAACCCCACCGAAAACGGTATATTCGCCCTTTAAACTACCGATTATTTCACTAAGCGAAGTTGGGCTCATAAAGTCTGAAAAGGTGAAAATACACCTTTCACGGCTTCGAGCTTCGAGCTCCTTTATTCTCTTTAATTTTTCAAGTGAATTTATCATAGATAGATTTTATCATTATATAAAAGACTAGTAAAGTGTTTTTGTCAATTTGGTGAAAACTTTTAAAATTTATTTACTTTATCAATTAATAGTGTTAAAATACTTATCGTTAAAAATATAGGAGGTTGCCATATGGATTGGGAACAAATTTTAAACAACGTTGTCAACTGGTGCACGACTGAGGGTGTTAAAATAATAATCGCTTTCGTTGTGCTTTTTATCTCTCTTTTAATTATCAACTGCTTTATTAAAAGCCTTAGAAAAATCTTAACTAGGAAAAAAGTTGATAAGACTATAACTAAAACTTTATGTTATATACTCAATATAACGCTTAAAGTGGTTGTAATCTTAGCTATTTTGGGATATCTTGGTTTAGACACCTCTGGCGTTGCAGCACTCATTGCTACTGCCGGCGTAGGCGTTGGTCTTGCTCTTCAAGGCTCGCTTTCTAACGTTGCAGGCGGTGTGCTTATAATTCTTCTTCGCCCATTTAAAGTTGACGATTTTATCGAGGCCCAAGGCGTATCGGGTACGGTTGAAGATATACACCTTATATATACCTACGTAAGAACGGGGGATAATAAGGTAATAGCTCTTCCTAACGGAAACCTTGCAAACAACGTTATCGTAAATTATAGCAAAAAGGACACTCGCCGTGTAGATTTTGAGTTTGGTATTTCTTACTCAGACGACCATAAAAAAGCAGAGGATATCGTATTAAAGATTTTAACCTCTCACGAAAAGGCGTTAAAAGACCCCGAGGCTATTTGTAGAATCGTTAGACACGACGCAAGCTCTATTACATTAGTTGCAAGAGTGTGGGTAAAAGCAGATGATTACTGGACTGTTTATTTCGACGTTTTAGAACAAGTTAAAGCAGAGTTTGATGCTCAAGGAATTGAGATTCCTTTCAACCAACTTGACGTACATGTTAAAAACGATAAATAATCATTAAATGAAAAAGGCGCGTAGCAAGGGCATTACTACGCGCCTTTATTTTATAGTTTTAACAATAAAAACGGCGATTACAAAAACTTGTAACCGCCGTTAAATTTTGCTACTTATTATTTGCTTTCGCTAGCAGACTCTTCTTCTACTTTAAGGTCAGCCTCGCTGATTTTACCTAAAAGACCATTTTCTTTTGCAAGCTCGTCAAAGGTAATATCATCTTCGTCTTCCTCTTCTTCTACTGCGTAGAAATCTTCTGCCTTGTCTTCAGAAGTGTCTGCATCCCAAGCGTCGTACTTAGTCTTTACGTCTGCCATATCGATAACGTAGAGATAAGACTTGTATTTTGCATCGCTGTAAGATGCTACGAAATAATATTTGTTGTCAACCATTACAACCTCAGGAGTGTACCAAGAAGAATTGATTGCGTGTCTGTTAAGTCTGAATTCCTCACTGCTACCGTCAAGAACAAGTCTGTAGTAGTTGTTAGATGAATCGTGGAAATAAAGAACGTCTGCGCTGCCTTCCTTATGGATGAAATCTAAGGTAGCAGTCTTGATTACTTCAGAGTGGTAAACGATAGATACGCCAAGGTCGGTCGCGCTATCGGTTGCTTTTGCAGGGTCATATTTGCAAAGACCGTAAGTAGAGTCTACGTAGTAAATAACGCCGCCGTAATAAATTGCGCTGTCGGTAAAGATGCTTGCGGTGTTCTTGTTGGTTACGGTTAAGGTAATATTTGCTAAATCTTCTTTATACCACTTAGTAGCATAATTGCTAACAAGCTTAGACTCAGCAACCTTTACGTAAACAGCCGTAGAGCTTGATACGGTATTGAGATTCTTGTAAGAGAAATAAAGGTTTCCGCCTTCTACTCTTAAAAGGTCGATAGTTACGCCGAGAATATCACAGCCGTTTTCGTTAGTTTCGCCGTTTGCTTGCTTTTTGCCTGCGCCGTCGATTACCTTAACAGCGTCCTTGTTAGCAAAGTCAACCTTGTATACAACGTGGAAAGCGTCCTTTTGAATATTATCCTCGTTAGAAAGGAACTGGTTTACAGGATTTGAGGTGAAATATACGCTGTTTTCAGAGAAAAGAACCTCTGATACATCAACCTTGTCAACCTTCTTGTCGTCCTCTTTTGCCTTAGTGGTATAAACCTCACCGCCGTTTACAGCGTCGTAAACGTAAAGGTCGGTGCTGTAAACCACAAGGTAAACGTTATCGCCCGACTTAATATATCTGAAGGTGGTCGAGCTTGCAAAGTCAACGTCTGCAATTTTCTTAGAGGTGCTGCTACCGTCAAGCTTGGTTCTGAAGAAGTTAAGCTGGTCTTTCTTGGTAGTACCCGTCTTATCCTTTTCAAGCGAAGGAACTGCGTAATATACGTAGTCGCCGTAAATATAGAAGCCTGCGTCGGTATCACCCGAAACCAAGAGCTTAGAAACTACGGTTTCGTATGCGGTTGCATACTTGTCTGCGCTGTTTCTGTTTGCAAAGTCCGCTTTTTTAACTCTTAAAAGAGCGCCTTTAGTAACGTTACCGGTTGTATAATCGGTGCTGTAGCTTTCTACGCCGTTGATAAAGTAAACGTAATCCTTAGTCTCTGCTACGAAGCCGCCGTGTAATGTGCTGTCAGTTCCCGCCTTGTCTTCCGTGATGGTGGTTTCACCGCACGCAACAAGACCTAAAACGCAGCACAAAGCCATTATTAAGCATAAAAGTTTTTTGCCCATTTTTTTACTCCTTAAAAAATCTTGGAATATCTGAGTTTCTAACCACATATTGTAGATTAGATACATATACACTTATCAATTATATACTAATTTTTTCAATTAAGCAAATATTTATCGCTACATTTTTATTTAAAAATAAAAAAAGGAGACATCAAAATGGAAAAATTCGGTCTTTTTGACCTTATTGACAAATTCAACTCCGTCGCAAACGGAAAAAAAGAGTTCGACAAGCATAGCCAAGCAGAACAACCGCCCCAAGAAAAAAAGGTCGGCTCAAGGCTTACAGACCCTCAGCTGCCCCCACCCTCACAGTATATGATGAACGCAAAAATGCTTGCCTTCTGCAAAAGACACGACGACTTTGCAAAAACGGTAAAGCGCAATTAGCCCATTAAAAAATACTCCGCCACGGCAAAACCGATAAGCTTTAGACACGTGATGCTAAGAGTCCAAATAAAAACGACTGCAAAGGGATTTCACCCACGCAGTCGTTTTTGCGCTTTTAAAACAGCAACGAAGCTTATAAGCCTTTAAATATCAACGTCTGAAAGCAAGCTCTCATCATTTTCACGAAGTTCCTTCGGAACAAAAATAGTATCGTAATCAACGAAATATTTCTTCTTGTTTATTGTGAAATAATCTACAGTCTTCATAGTTACCAAAAGGAGGGAAGCAAACGGAATAAGGATAATCTCTCCAACTCCAAACGTGAAAAGAGTAACCGTAGCGTGCAAATAAATCAAGCCGACTGTAACTGCAAAGTAAGCCGAAAGCATCTTAAAGAAATACGGCTTTTTAGGAACTATTCCCTCTAAAAACGCCTTCTTTACACTCTTATGCTCGCCAAGTAATACGTTTGCCATAACCTGACTGAAAACGGTACAGTAAAAGGACATTGCAAGAGAAATCGTAAGCCCGCACGCAAAGAGCGCGGCGAGGGGCATAACCAAGGTGGTTACCTTAAACACTCCCCATACGACTATGCACACGAACGCAGACCATACAACCGAAGATACTGCGTCTATAAGTTGATAAACGAGTATTTTTTTAAGATTCTCTATCATAACAACGACGTATCCTCTATGGGACATATCCGTCATATGACCGTTTACCAAAATCATTAAAGTGCAGTCGCTTACGCCTATTAAAAACCTGTAAACTATACCAAAAAGAATTATTATAATTGCCATCCAAACAAGCCCGCCAACGTTGTTTGACAAATACTGTCTGAACGCAATAAAGTCAGTTTTTAAAAGAGTGATTGCCACCTCGTGGTTTTCGCCGTTTACAATAGCCACGATAACACCCCATAAGGCTTTGAGAACGGGGCGCAGCTGTTCTATAAAAGGTTTTAGGGCAAGCTTTAAAATAAGCCCTAACGACAGGGAGAAGATTGCAATAACGATAGCTTTATAAATGAGGTTTTTTAAAACGAGCGCATAATTTGCTATCGCTATCTTTAAGGCGTTTCTAAGTCTCATAAAAGCCTCCTTTTTCGTTCTACCCACTTATTATATACCAAGCGAAAGAAATTTGCAATACTTTTTTACATTTAAGCTTGCCGTAAATTATTGTTTTTAGTCATATTTGCCGTTTACAAAAGCTTAAAGCAAATCATATAATGTAAAAGAATGTTATTTATGCCTCTTTTAAAATGGTTGAAAAATATAACCGAAGGTCTTTTTATTACAGCAGAAAGACCTGTTTTTATAGTGGTAACTCATCTTGATAATGAGGATTTTTCAAATAGTCTTTGTCATTTACTGGCAATTTTAGGCGCAGACGTTGTAAATATAAAAGGGGCGTCAGACTTAGACATCTGCTCATACCGCTACTGCGACGGTCTTTTTACGTCAGAGCTGTTTTCAAATAAAATCACAGTAACCTTTACTAAAAACACACCTGAAAACTGCAAAAAATTATACAAGAAAAGGTTTACCCTCTCTGCGCTAAATTGTATGGGCCGTATACGCAAAGTCTAAAAATAGACTATTTTTGTATAACTTTAGGCACTAAACTTATAAAATAAGACATTGTTTGTTTGTGAAATTTAATTTTATTTACAATTTTTTTGTAAGGGTGTATGATAAGGGTGTCAATTGGATAGCAATTGATTGATGAAGCTCATCATTTTCCCCCTTATCATATATTTTTCAAAGAGCAGTTTGCGAAGAGTTCGCGAACTGCTCTTTGAGTTTGTAGACTTATAGACTACGGATACGCCCCGACAGGGTGGTTTCCGATTTTAAAACCTATAGCGGTGTACTGATAAATCAACCCTTCCGTTTTCAACTGAAATACCCTCGCCCTCAAGCATAGCGCGCTGAGCGTCTTCTCCGCCAAACGCAAAGGCAGGAGATAGATACCCCTCACGGTTTACGACCTTAAAGCAAGGGATATTTTGAGGGTCGGGGTTTACGTGCAAGGCATAGCCGACGATTCTCGACGAGCGAGGTCTGCCTAAGGCTTTGGCTATATCGCCGTAGGTTGTGACCTTTCCGTAGGGAACGGTTTTTAATAATTGGTATACTTCTTCAAAAAACGACACGTTAACGGAACCTCTTTAAATTTTTGACTTTAGCGCAAAAATTTTTGAATAAAATCCTTGATTAAACTGATTTTATATGATATAATGTTAAAAGTCAACTGAATATGCTGGTGTGGCTCAGTCGGTAGAGCAGCTGATTCGTAATCAGCAGGTCGCAGGTTCAAGTCCAGTCACCAGCTCCAAACAAAAATGTCCAACTTCTTGTTGGGCTTTTTTGTTTTCTGTTATATGTATTGACTTGAGCCTTCATTGACCTGCTGATTATCTTGCAAGGGCTCCCGAAAATAATTGCGTAGCAAGAATTTTTGGGAAGAGCAACGTGACGTTGCATCCTACCTCTAAAGACTCTCACTCAGGGAGAGCTGTCGCATTGCGACTGAAAGGGAAAAAGAAGGACGGCAAGTCCACCCCCTACGGTTTGTTTTAAAGACAAAAGACCGTCTACAATTAGGGCTCCCGAAAATAATTGCATA